>JAEEVI010000098.1 GCA_016287035.1 Bacillota bacterium | reverse complement strand
GAGCGCAGGCTGGAGTTCGCCCTCGCGAACGAATACAGCAACGGCGGCGTCATCGTGGACGAGAACATGTTCACGGGCGTCGAGGGACTGTACGCGGCGGGCGAGACGACCAGCGGCCTGTTCGGCGCCTTCAGGGCAGGCGACGGCCTTTCCGAGATGCTGGCGCACGGCTACAGGGCGGGGCTCTCCGCCGCGGAATACGCGAAGCGGAACGGCCTCTCCGACGCGCAGGCGCAGGCTGAGGCGATCGTAAAAGAGGCCGAGAGCGTGTTCGGCAACGCGAGGGGCGAACGCTCGCAAACGCTGCTGCGCGGACTCAACGACGCCGCGGACTCCGGCTTCGGGCTTATACGCAGCGAGGCCGGCTTGAACGCCGCGCTCGAAAAGACCGACGAGATCGGCGGCGCCCTCGGAGGCGTCTTCATAGAGTCGAAGGACAGACGCTACAACACGGATTATCTGCACTATCTGGAGCTGCGCAATCTCCAGATGCTCGTAAAGTGCGGCGTCACGGCCGCGCAGATGCGAAAAGAGAGCAGAGGCACGCATATAAGGAGCGACTTCCCGCAGGTCAGGCAGGAATACGCGAAGCGGATCTGCCATAAGCTGGCGGACGGCGCGCTGACGCAGTACATGAAGGCTCCGGATACGAGCGAGATGGATCCCCCGAAGCGGGATTACGCCGATATCCACGAGTATCTCAAGACGGTCATGTAGCAAAGGCGGTGGACGATATGAAAGCAAAGGTATTCAGAGGCGATTCGCTTGCCGACCCCAGATACGACGTTTACGACGTGCCCCTTCCCAGCGACGGCACGTGCACCGTCATGGACGTGCTCGAGTACATATACGACAATCTCGACGGCACGCTCTCCTTCTACACCCACAGCGTTTGCAACCAGGGGATATGCGGCAGGTGCGGCGTGAAGACGAACGGAAAGGTCGCGCTCGCGTGCATGCGGACCGTCACGGAAGAGGAGATAACCATAGAACCTAAAAACGACAAAATCGTAAAGGATCTGGTGACACTATGAGCACTTACACGAACGATGCCGTCCGCGCGGTCGGCGCCAGGGCGGACGCCGTCACGGCGCTCGCGCTCGACATCTGGGCGCATCCGGAGCTGTCGCTCGAGGAGCGCCGCAGCGCGAAAGCGATAGCGGATTATCTCGAAAGCGAGGGCTTTTCCGTGACCATGGGCGCGGCCGGTATGGATACCGCGTTCATCGCGCGCAAGGGCAGCGGAAAGCCTGTCATAGGATTTCTGGGCGAATACGACGCGCTTCCCGGCATGAGCCAGTCTCTCAAATGCGAGCCCGATCCGGTCGAGCCCGGAGCGCCGGGCCACGCGTGCGGCCACAATCTTCTCGGCGCGGCCATAGCCGGCAGCGCCGCCGCGGCGGCGGAGGTCCTCGAAAAGCACGGCCTTCCGGGGACGGTCATCTATTACGGCTGCCCCGCGGAGGAGATAATGTACGGCAAGATAAAGATGGACGAGGAGCATCTTTTCGACGAATGCGACGCGTGCCTGTGCTGGCATCCGTTCGGGATAAACTGCGCGGCGAACTATTCGTATTCCGCGATGACGTCGATAAAGTTCCGCTTCTTCGGAAAGGCGTCGCACGCGGCTGAATCGCCGGAGCTCGGAAGGAGCGCGCTCGACGCGGTCGAGCTGATGAACACGGGAGCGAATTATCTGCGCGAGCATATGATCCCCGCGGCGAGGATCCACTATTCGATCACGAACGGCGGCGGAAAGCCGAACGTCGTCCCGGCCTTCGCGGAGAGCTGGTACTACGTGAGAGCTCCTTACAAGCATCAGGTCGACGAGCTGGTCGAAAGGCTCAAGAAGATACAGCACGGCGCGGCCCTCATGACCGAGACAGAGTTCGAGTTCGAGGAGATAAGCGGCTGCTACAACACCGTCCTCAACAAAAAAATGAACGAGCTGCTCTACGGATCGCTCACTTCCGTTCCTCTGCCCGAATGGAGCGCGGAGGATCTCGAGCTTGCGGAGAAGCTCCGCGCGACCGTCACTCAGAAGACGGTGGAATCGGAGCTCAGGAAGTTCAACGTTCCGGAGCTCGCGGGAGAGGCGCTCGACAGCGGCGTGCGGGCTCTTAAGGACGAGCCGACGTTCCTGGCCGGCTCGACGGACGTATCGAACGTGAGCAGATCGGTGCCGACGGGGCAGGTGTTCACCTGCTGCGTTCCTGTCGGAGTCCCCGGTCACAGCTGGCAGACGGCTGTCAGCGCGGGGAGCGGCATAGGCATAAAGGGCATGCTCTACGCGTCCAGGGCGCTCGCGGACGCGGCGCTGAGGATGTTCACCGAGAGCGGCACGCTCAAAGATATAAAGGACTGCTTCGAAGCGCAAAGGCAGTAGGAGCGGCATTTCAAGGTGCGATAAATTGGACAGATCTGACATCAAATACAACGCGTATATAGACATACTCAAGGAAGAGCTCGTCCCGGCGATGGGCTGCACCGAACCTATAGCGATAGCTTACGCCGCGGCCCTCGCGAGGGACGTCCTCGGGACGCTTCCCGACGCCGTCGACATCGGCGTCAGCGGCAGCATAATAAAGAACGTCAAGAGCGTCATCGTCCCCAATACCGGGGGGATGAAGGGCATACGGGCGGCTGCCGCCGCGGGCATCGTCGCGGGCGCCGCCGAAAAGAAGCTCGAGGTGATATCCGAAGTCAGCGCGGCGCAGCTGGAGGCAATAAAGGCGTTCATGGCCGCCGTTCCGATCGAGATCTCGCATATCGACACCGGCAACGTGTTCGAGATCGACGTCAGGCTGACCGCCGGCGGTGACTCTTCCCGCGTAAGGATACTCGGAGATCATACGAACGTGGTCCTCACAGAGCGCAGCGGCGAGGTCCTCATGGAAAAGAACTGCGATACCGCGGCCTCCGGGGCCGAAACGGACCGCTCGCTCCTCTGCATGGAGGACATCTGGGACTTCGCGAATACCGTGGAGATAAGCGACGTCAGCGAAGTGATAGAGCGTCAGATCGCCTGCAATACGGCGATCGCCGAGGAAGGCATCCGCGGCGATTACGGAGCCAACATCGGAAGCGTACTTCTCGCCGTCGGCGGCGATATACGCGCGAGGGCGAAGGCCATGGCGGCCGCCGGCTCGGACGCCAGAATGAGCGGCTGCAATATGCCCGTCATCATCAATTCCGGCAGCGGGAACCAGGGGATCACCTGTTCCGTGCCCGTCATAGAATACGCCAAGGAGCTCGGATCCGGCCGGGAGAAGCTGATAAGGGCGCTCGTCCTGTCGAACCTCACGTCGATACACGTCAAGACCGGCATCGGAACGCTTTCCGCCTACTGCGGAGCCGTGACCGCCGGCGCAGGCGCAGGGGTCGGCATAGCGTATCTGCTCGGCGGCGGATACGACGATATAACGCATACGCTCGTCAACGCGCTCGCGATCGTTTCCGGCATAATCTGCGACGGGGCGAAACCGTCGTGCGCCGCGAAGATAGCGGCCGCGGTGGACGCGGGCATATTCGGATACGACATGTACCGCAGCGGCCAGCAGTTCTACGCGGGCGACGGCATCGTCGGCAGGGGCGTCGAGCAGAACATCGTGAACGTCGGGACGCTCGGACGCGACGGAATGCGCGGAACGAACGACGAGATAATAGACATTATGATAAACTGCTGATACAAAAAACGATATTTTGTTGACTTTTATCACCGCCGGCCGTATACTAATAAAGCTGCAGCGGAAACGCGGCCGGCAGTACGCGCTGTTATAGCTCAGTCGGTAGAGCGCATCCTTGGTAAGGATGAGGTCCCCGGTTCAAATCCGGGTAACAGCTCCATAGAAAACCCCGAAACTTCAACAGTTTCGGGGTTTTGCTCTTTCATGATCTCAAAAGTACCGTTTGCGGTCATGGCACATATTGTAAAGTCATGGTACAATCATCCCAGATAAGTTGCCGGTTGGCAGGACCGCCCGGGAGGCAGAACTGTCGGACACGAATAACGCAAACGGTTTTGGAGAGGTAACAAAATGGATTACAGAGGCATTCTTGACAGGGCGACGTCTGAAGCGTCGGATTTTATCAACGACCCCGCGAGGATGGATCAGCTCCTGCTCGATCTCGAGGCAAAACTCAGGCAGATCCCGGCAATAGGGGAGACCGTATCCGGTCTTCCTGTAATGATCTCGATGGTAAAGAGCTGGATCAGGAAGGAGTACCAGGTGCAGCCGAAGGTGCTGGCCACTATGGTCGGCGCGTTCATATATCTTGTCAAGAAGAAAGACCTTATTCCCGACAATATCCCCGTGGTGGGTATTGCCGATGACGTCGCGATAGTCGGCCTTGCTCTGAAGTTCGTGGAGCCTGACGTCAAGGCGTATAAGGACTGGCAGGCCTCAAAGCGATGAGCTGGGCTGTCGGCGCCGGTCTTGTGAAGGGCATGGACGACGGCACGCTGGCTCCGGACAAAGGCGCGTCGCGCGCTCAGATCGCGGAGCTCATGATGCGCTTCTGCGAGCTGTTCGCTTAGATCCGCGCGTTTGAAGGGACCTGTGATGGAGCTGACAAAAATACTGTTCGTCTGCCACGGCAATATCTGCCGCAGCCCGATGGCGGAATTCGTCATGAAAGACATAGCGGCTAAGAGAGGCGTTTCGGACATGTTCCTGATCGAGTCGGCAGCGACGAGCGGCGAGGAGCTCGGGAATCCCGTGTATCCGCCCGCCCGGCGGAAGCTCGCCGAGCACGGAATAGACTGCGCCGGAAAGACGGCGCGGCGCCTGCGGGCGTCAGACTATGAGGAGTACGACCTTCTGATAGGCATGGACAGCGCCAATATAAGGAACATGACGCGCATATGCGGAGGCGATCCTCAGGGAAAGATCCGGCTGCTCTCGGATTTCGCCGGACGCCCGGGAGAGGAGATCTCCGATCCCTGGTACACGGGCGATTTCGAGACCTGCTGGATGGACGTCCTCGCCGGATGCGAGGGACTTATGGACGAGATCCTCGGGCGCCGCGCGCAGGGCGTTTTTGTGGTATAATAACTAAGTTGGATCGCTGTGATCCGAACAGGGAGGAATATATATGAAGATCGAAAGATTTGAGAGCAACGGCAGGATGAATCAGGTCGTGACGGCCGGAGACTTCATATATCTCAGCGGTCAGACCTGCGGAGACAGCTCCGACGTTCAGGGCCAGGCGAGGCTGGTCCTGGCGAGGATCGAGGAGCTTCTGAAGGCGCACGGATCGGACAAGGAGCACATACTCACCGTCCAGGTCTTTCTTAAGGATATAAAGACGATGTTCGACGCGTTCAACGAGGTCTACGACGCGTGGGTCGTCAAGGGCTGCGAGCCGACGCGGGCTTGCGTGGAGGCGGAGCTCTGCGAGCCGGAGCTGCTCGTCGAGATCATCGTCAGCGCCGTAAAGGCATAGTATTTCAAAGGGGAACAGGGGAAATGTCGACAGGGGACAGAAGAGAATTCGAGAGCATTCTCGGAGATATAGAAAGAGACGGGCGCGTTCAGGAGATGAAGCGCTTCGTCCAGCACGGGGGCATCTCGACCTACGAGCACTGCAGGCGCGTCGCCGAGCTGAGCTACAGCATAAACAAGAAGCTCGGCCTGCGCTCGGACAAGGACGTGCTGCTCAAGGGCGCGATGCTCCACGATTTTCATCTTTACGACTGGCACAAATGGGACGGAGGCGCCCACTGGTCGCACGGCTTCAGCCACGCCGGGATCGCCATGCGCAACGCCAGGGACATGCTCGGAGTGGACGAGAAGACGCAGGACGTGATACGCTGCCACATGTGGCCGCTCAACCTCACGAGCGTGCCGCGCAGCCGCGAGGCGTGGATCGTCTGCTGCGCCGACAAGATATCGGCGGTCTACGAGGCTCTGTTCCTCAGGGGAAACGGCGATGGCGGTATGTAGATACGTCTGCGTGTTCATGATATACAGCTTTTTCGGCTGGATATACGAATCGATATTCTGCACTATAAAGACAGGCCGCTGGGAGAACCGCGGCTTTCTCTACGGCCCGGCCTGCCCGATATACGGGGTAGGGGCCGCCGCGGTGATAGCCGCCGCGTCGCGCATGAGCGCGTCCGGCCTCGCGCCTCGCGCCTGGCAGGTCTTTCTGATCTCGTTCTTCGGGAGCATAGTCCTCGAATATACGACGTCCTGGGGGCTCGAAAGGCTGTTCCACGCCCTGTGGTGGGATTACAGCGGTCTGCCGTTCAACGTGAACGGCAGGGTGAGCCTTTTCACGAGCATCGGGTTCGGATGCGCCGGGATGCTCATAGTCTACGTCCTTTCGCCCGTCACTTCCGCTGCCGCCGCCGCGCTCAGTCCGGCCGCGACGGAGCTCATCGCGCTGCTTACGACAGCCGTTCTGTTCGTCGATCTCACGCTCACCGTCACCGCGCTGTACCACTTCGACAAGGCGGTCATACGCTTCGAGGAGGATTTCAACAGCCGCATGGAGTCTCTGGTGGATTCGACCGTCAGAAGGACGCAGCACGTGAGGAGAAAGCTCGCCGCGCGGGGCAGGGCGCTGAGGCTTCACGCGGGCCTTACAGGCAGATCCGCGAGGGCCGCTCTGAGCCGCGTCAGCAAATTCAGATACAGCGGAAAGGGAAGGGAAAAGGCGGAGGCGCTGCTGAAGGCAATAAAGGAAAAGACCGCAGGGCGCTGAAACGCTTGCGGTCTTTTTATCTCGTGTCCGGATGCCGGGGTTCAGCGCAGTATGACGCTCCAGGCTTCGAGCAGACGCTCGAAGCTGAACGCCGCGTTCGCGGGGCTCGTCGACGGAAGTCTTACCGCTTCGATGCCTGTGCGGGGCAGCTGGTACCTGCGGTAGATGTTGTACGATGCCGCGCCGTTGCAGTAGATGCGTTTTATGTCCGCGCCTCCGAGGATCAGCGAAAGATCCGTCGGGGCGGCGTTTTTTATGGACGCGTCGGACGATCCCGTTATATCGCACGAGGCGATCGAATCCCAGAGCGCGAGCCCGTTCGAAAGGATGAGCGCGCGCTTTTCGTCTGTCGTCTCCGGGACCGGCTGTCCGTAAAGTCCGGCGATCACGCGCCAGAACCTGTTCTGACTGTGGCCGTAGAAGAACATCGCTTCCCGCGACTTGACCGAGGGGAACGATCCGAGTATCAGTATTCTTGAATCCGCGCTGAACAGCGGCGGAAAGGGGTGCTGCAGCATGTAGGACCTCCGCTATGCGGGACTATTATACCACGCCGGTGGACAGATCGCTGCTACGGCTTGCCCGCGCGCAGGTCCTGCTGAGCTTCGTCTGCCGCCGGACATTTGCCGGGATCCTGTTGAGCCGCTCCGCCGGCCGTGCTAAAATTATCCGGTAGGTATCGCAGGGGATGCCGGGATCCGCCCGGCGCGAGGAGACAGAGATGGCTAAGATTTTAAAGATATTTTATCTTGAGAACTGCCCGTACTGCAGACATGCTAAGAAAGCCGCCGAAGAGCTGTTCGGCGGAGAGATCGACCGCGGGCTCGTCGATCTGGAATGGATAGAGGAGAGCCGCGCGCCCGAGCTTACGGCCGGATGCGACTATTATTACGTTCCGAGCGTGTTCGACGGAACGGAAAAGCTTTTTGAGGCGCGTCCCGGACAGAGCTTCGAGGAGATAAAGGACGCCCTGCGCGAAGTCCTTAAAGCGTTCGTTTAGCGCGGAGGTCATTATATGTCGATAGAAAAGGTCATGGCTTATTTCAGGGAGCTCGGTATAGAAGACAGGATCCGCGAATTCGACGTTTCCAGCGCGACCGTGGCGCTCGCCGCGGAGGCGCTGGGCTGCGAGCCGAAGAGGATCGCGAAGTCGCTGGCGTTCGTCGTAGACGGCGCGCCGGTCCTCGTCGTCGCCGCGGGAGACGCGAAGGTGTCGAACCCGAAGTTCAAGGAGAGGTTCGCCGCGAAGGCGAAGATGACGACGCCCGGGGAGACTGTCGGGCTCATCGGCCACGCTGTCGGAGGCGTCTGCCCGTTCGCGGTCAACGACGGGGTCCCCGTCTGGCTCGACGTGTCGCTCAAGCGCTTCGAGACGGTCTTTCCCGCCTGCGGGAGCAGCAACAGCGCCATAGAGCTGACGCTCGGGGAGCTCGAGCGGTATTCCGGCGCTTCGGGCTGGGTGGACGTCTGCAAGGACTGGGAATGATTCAGAAGCCGAACACAGTTTCGGCTTTTTTCATGTTCTCTCGTACGCTGACTCCGAACGGGCAGCGCAGTTCGCAGGCTCCGCACTGAACGCACTGCGACGCGTGAGCTTCGAGCGACTTATAGTGTTCGCGCACCGTCTCGGGAACTTCCTTTTGAGCGAGCGCGAGATTCAGGAACTTCGTTACGTCCGCTATGTCTATCCCCGCCGCGCAGGGCGCGCAGTGGCCGCAGTACATGCAGTGTCCCCTCCAGCTTATGCGCGGGAAGGATGCGAGCGCGGAGGCGAAGTCCTTTTCTTCGTCGGAAGCGTCCTCGTAGGCGGCGCTTCTCTCGAGCTCGGGGACGGAATGCGCTCCGGCCATGACGGACGCGACGCCCGGGCGGCTGAGCGCGTAGGCGACGCACTGCGCCGGCGTGAGCGCGGCTCCCGCCGGGGACAGCTCCTCATTCAGCAGATCGCCTCCCCCGAAGCACTTCATTACCGTTATCCCTACGCCCCTGGCTTCGCATTCCTCGTACAGCTTCTGTCTGTCGGGATCCATGTTCAGAAGCTCGACGCTGTACGCGCCCTCGGCCCAGAGGTCTTCGACGTTCTCGCTCGCGGGGAGCAGGTCGTAGCAGGGGTTGACGCTGAACATCAGGACCTCTATCTCTCCCGTCTCTATCGCCTTGAGCGCGACCTGCGGGTTGTGCGAGCTGAGCCCGATATGCTTTATCCGTCCGGCCTCCTTGAGAGAGCGCGCGTAGTCGAGGATGCCTCCGCTGAGGATCTTTTCGAGGTCCTTCATCGAGTCGCAGTAGTGGATCATCCCGATGTCAAGACAGTCCGTCCCGAGCTGCCGCATGAGCAGCTCGAAGCCGTCTTTGACCTCGGCGAGGTCGCGCGTGCGGACGTACTGTCCGTCTTTCCACACGGAGCAGAGATGCCCCTGTATTATGAACTTTTCGCGCCTTCCCGCTGTCGCGCGTCCCGCGGCCGTCCTTATCGCGGGGTCCGAGGTGTAAAGGTCGAAGCAGTTTATGCCGAGGCTTTCGGCAGCGTCGAACAGCTTCTCCGCCATCGCGCAGCCGTCTTCCGAAAAGCCCTCGCAGCCCATTCCGATCTCGCTGACCAT
>JAEEVI010000097.1 GCA_016287035.1 Bacillota bacterium | reverse complement strand
GGGCCTCGGCCCCGCGCCGGCCGTCTCGGTCTGCTCTGTGGCGCTGGTCATGGCCGGCGCGGCCGCGATCCCGGTCGCGGCCGCGTGCCGCGCCCAAAAAACAAAAAAAGGCACGCGGGCCGAGGCCCCCACGCTCCCGCTCGCTCCCTTCTTCGCGCTCGCGCACCTTGCGTACCTGCTCTTTTAAGCTATTATTATGCTCTCGTACCGGCCGTCCGACGATATCACAGCTTCGCTGTTGATCCCGCGCACGAGCGCCTCGGCGGCCGCGAGCTTCTCCGGCGCCAGCCCCGCCGTCCTGCTCAGGAATACCGCCCGCGATCCGCGTATCTGATCGGAAAAGAACTCGGGAAGATTCCGCAGCTGCACAGCGCAGCGCGCCGCGTCGACTACGCAGATCCAGTCCGTGCGGACCTCCGTCCCCGGAAGCCGCAGCGGCAGATCCTCGAGCGCGAGCTTCAGCATCGACACCTTCGCCATGCCTGAAGGCTCGACGAGGATCCTGTCGGGCCTGTTCCACTGGATCACGTTCACCAGAGACTCGAGAAAATCCGCGTCCGGGCTGCAGCATATGCAGCCGGCGCTCACCTGCGTTATGCCGATGCCCGTCGCGGCGAGGAAATCCCTGTCGATCCCGACCTCGCCGAATTCGTTCTGCATCACTATGATCTTTTCTCCCCGAAACGCTTCGGACGCGAGCCTTTTTATGAGAGTCGTCTTGCCCGCGCCGAGGAATCCGGACACGATATCGATCCTTACCATACGATCTTCCGCGGTCCCTTTCGCAAAAAGCATTATATCATCCGCTCTGCCATGTGGTATACTAGCTTTGCGATCATTCATACATAATGCCGAAAGGAGCACAGCAATGGCAGACGAAGAAAAGAAAGAAGAAGAAAAGAAGAAAGGCTTTTTCGGAGAATTCAAAGAGTTCATATCCAGAGGCAACGTAGTCGACATGGCTGTCGGCGTCGTGATCGGCGGCGCGTTCACGGCGATCGTCAACTCGCTCGTGAACGACATAATAATGCCGCTGATCGGAGCGATCACCGGCGGCGTGGACTTCAACTCGCTCTGCGTCAAGGTCGGCGAAGCGTCCATCAACTACGGGACCTTCATCCAGAACATAGTCTACTTCGTTCTCGTGGCGTTCGTCATATTCCTCGTGGTAAAGGGCATCAACAAGATGCGCAGAAAAGAGGAGAAGAAAGCTGAATAACGATCTCACGAGCGGCCCGATCGGAAAGAAGCTCATGCTTTATTTCCTCCCGATCGTCGCCGGAACTCTTTTTCAGCAATTCTACAACGCCGTCGACGCGATCATAGTCGGAAAATTCGTAGGCACAGAGGCGCTCGCCGCGGTAAGCGGAAGCGCCTCGAGCTTCGTAAATCTGGCTGTCGCGATATTCGTCGCGCTCTCGGGAGGAGCCGCGGTCGTTATAGCCCAGCTGTACGGCGCAAGGGACGAAGACGGGATATCCAAGGCCTCGCATACGGCCTTGGCTTTTTGCGTGCTCCTCGGACTCGTCCTCTCGGCCGTCCTCATCGCTGCCTCAAAACCCGTCATGGAGGCTCTGCGCGTTCCGCCGGACACGCTGGAAGGCGCCGTGCTGTACCTTCGCATATACTTCGCCGGCACGGTGTTCAGCCTCGTCTTCAACATGGGCTCGAGCATCCTGCGCGCGGTCGGGGATTCGAAGCATCCGTTCGTCTATCTCGTCGTATGCTGCGCGTGCAACATCGTCCTCGATCTCGTCCTGGTGCTCTGGTTCTCGCTCGGCGTCGCGGGTGTGGCTATCGCGACGGTGATCTCCCAGGCGATAAGCGCGGTGCTGGTGACGGCGCGCCTCTGCAGGGGCGATGAGATATATTCCGTCAGGCTCTCAAAGCTGCGCATAGACCCGCTCATGCTCCGCCGCATGATGCTGATCGGCATCCCGAGCGGCCTGCAGTCGAGCATGTACGGCGTATCGAACCTGATCCTGCAGTCGGCGGTCAACCTGCTCGGCACTGTCGCGGTGGCGTCGTGGGGTCTCTCCGGAAAGGTCGACGGCTTCTACTGGGCGACCGCTAACGCGATGGGCATCGCCATAACGAATTTCATCGGGCAGAACTACGGCGCCGGAAAGCGCGACAGGATAACCGGCTGCATAAAAAAGAGCCTTGCGATATGCCTTCCCGCGACAGCCGCGATAAGCGCGGTGATACTGACGCTGGGGATACGCCTGCTCTGGCTGTTCACCGACGACGCCTCCGTCGTCGAGACGACGACCGTCGTCATAAGATTTTTCGTTCCGTTCTACGTGACCTGGACGCTCATAGAGATATTCGCGGGGACGCTCAGAGGCCTCGGCGACACGTTCGTGCCGGTCATCATCCAGGCGGTCGGCATCTGCGCGTTCAGGCTCGTGTGGGTATTCACGGTCTTCGGCGTATGGCAGACGCTGCCCGTCATCTGCCTCGGATATCCGCTCTCGTGGATCGTCACGGACATAGCCTTGATGATCTACTATTTCGGATTCTCCAGGATGTCGAGGAGAAAGCTCTTCCCTAACGCGCAGGTCTCAGATCCGTCGAATAGTCGAAGACCTCGTTCCTCGTAAACTCCTGACGGTTCCCGTCCATCGCTAGGTTCCAGCTCATCATCTCGCCGACGTACGGCTCGCAGTACGCCCTTCTGTTCTTGTTGTCCTCGAAGAACGTTATCATGCCGCTGACGCGGTTGCGGCTTATGCTTCCCTTATCCGCCGGCTCGTACTGGATGTACATGCCGACGAGGCCGCCGTTGTGGACGTAGCCGTGGTCCGAATCGTAGCCGTCTATAACGATCTCGCAGCCGTCGATGTTCGCGTACCCGGCCGCGTAGGCGCCGCCCATGAACTGCTCGTCCTTTTCCTCCCTGTTCTCGTCGATGCATACGAGCGTAACGTCCGCGCTGCAGTCCGCTATGGATCCGCGGCCCGTGTAGCCCGCTATCCCGCCGATCCCGAAGCATTTCGAGCTCGTCGTCAATTCTCCGCTTGCCGTTATCCTGCAGTCCCTTATGACGGAATCGTATATAAAGCCCGCGACCGTTCCGGCGAAAACGTTCTCTTCTCCCGTATGGCATTCGAACACCGCGTCTTTGAGCTCGAGCGAGCTTATCTCAGCGCCGCGCAGCACCGAGAACATTCCGCAGAAATACGTGTCGTAGACCTTCATGTTGCCGTCGTACGTCTTTTCGGTCTCCGTCCCTGTGCCCGACACCGAAAGACCGCTTATCGCATGGCCGCGTCCGTCGAGCGTGCCGCCGAACGCGAAAGGCGTCCACGCCGCGCCCTGCATGTCGACGTCGCAGTCGAGCACGAAATCCGCGTCCGGATGCCTTGCGATCCATTCCATCGCTTCGGCGTTCCTTATGTGATACTTTCCGTCCGGAGAAGGCTTTTCCGCGAGGGGCTCCCTGCCCGTGACGGGGACCGGCACGAACGCCGGAGCCTCGGGCTTCGCCTGCACCTGCCCGGCCTGAGCCTCCGCGCCCGAAGGCGCGGCGCTCTCCAGCGGCTTCGCCGCCGGACTCCCGCACGCGCAAAGCGCCGCGCACACCGCGGCGGTCAGCAGAAGGATAGTTATCGTCTTAAGTATTTTATCTTTCATATCTGCCTCAATATTTTATCTTCTGATGGAATACAGCGGCGGCGATGTCCGCGAGGATCCAGCCGATCGGGATGGCCATCCAGATCGCCTTTACGCCGAGCGGCGTGTTCGGAGCGAGCGTATACGCGAGGAGCACTCTCGTGCCGAGAGATACTATCGTAAGCACGAGCGACATCTCCGGACGCCCTATGCCTCTGAAATAGGCGTAGCCCATGAACAGTAGCGCGATCCCGAAATAGAAGGCGCCCTCTATGCGCAGGTATCCGGTGCCGACGGCTATCATCTCCGCGGAAGCGGCGGCGTCGCTCACGAACAGCCCTATGAGCTGCGCGGGGAAGACGCAGACTATCACGGATATGAAGACCGCGAGGCCTGCCGTGAAGGCGGCGGCCAGCAGGGTCCCCCTTTCGATGCGGTCCCTGCGCCCCGCGCCGTAATTCTGCGAAACGAACAGCGAATACGCGTTGCCGAATTCCTGCGAGGGTATGTAGCTGAACGTGTCTATCTTAACGCCGGCGGCGAACGCCGCCATGACGACGGCGCCGAAGCTGTTGACCAGCCCCTGCACCATGAGTATTCCGAAATTCATTACGGACTGCTGCATCGAAGTGAAGAGCCCGTTCCGTATCACGGCCGCGAGCCTTTTCCAGCTGAGGAGCGGCGAAAGAGGCGCGCGCGGGCCCTCCGCCCGGGGCAGACCCGCCTTCTCGGTTATCGCGCCGTACCGCCGCGCGGTGTAGAGCGCGATGCCCGCGCCGCAGACGAACTGCGATATGACGGTGGCCCCGGCGGCGCCTTCTATCCCGCGCCCGAGAAGGACCACGAATACGATGTCAAGGGCGACGTTCAGGAGCGACGAGCCCGCGAGGAAATACAGGGGAACTGTGGAATTTCCCAGCGACCGAAGAAGATACGCGAAGAAATTGTACAGAGAAACGAAGCCGATGCCGGCGAACACTATGCGCACGTAGCCGCGCATATACGGCCAGACTGAGCCCGGTATGCTCAGGAGCCGCAGGATCGGATCGGTGGCGGCGAACACGATGACGTACAGCACGGCCGTCACGAAAGCGATGAATACCGCCGAAAGACAGACGTCTCTGCGCAGGTCGTCAGGCCTTCCCGCGCCGCACGCTGCAGCGAAGAGAGCGCCCGAGCCCATGCAGAGCCCGGTTATTATAGACGTGAGAAAGACCATCAGGGTATAGGCCGATCCGACGGCGGCGAGCGCGTCGGGACCCACTACGCGCCCTACTACGAGCGCGTCCACAATATTATAGACCTGCTGGAGCATGTTGCCGAGCATCATGGGCACGGCGAACAGCAGCAGGCCTTTTAATATGTTGCCTTCCGTGAGTCTTGAGGAGCGGTCCATCTTCCCTGCCGTCCGCTACTCCGCCAGCGTCGCGGCCATCACGGCCTTTATAGTATGCATGCGGTTCTCGGCCTCGTCGAACACGATCGACGCGGGGCTGTTGAACACCTCGTCCGTAACCTCCATGCAGTCGATGCCGTACTTGAGGTACATGTCGCGCCCGATGACGGTCTTAAGGTCGTGGAACGACGGCAGGCAGTGCATGAAGCGCGCCTGGGGACCCGCGGTCTCCATGAGGTGCTTCGTCACCCTGTAATCGATCAGATCGGTGATGCGCTCGCGCCAGACCTCGTCCGGCTCGCCCATCGACACCCATACGTCCGTGTAGAGCACGTCCGCCCCGCTGCAGGCCTTTTCGGGGTCCTCCTCGAAGACTATCGAACCGCCCGTCATCGCCGCTATGCGCTCGCACTCGTCGGAGAGCGCCGACGCGGGGAAATACTTCTTCGGGGCGCACGCGACGAAATGCATGCCCATCTTGGCGCAGCCGACCATTAGCGAATTGCCCATGTTGTAGCGCGCGTCGCCCAGATACACGAGCTTGCGGCCCTTAAGGCTGCCGAACTGCTCCTTTATCGTCATGAAATCCGCGAGGATCTGCGTCGGATGGAACTCGTTGGTGAGCCCGTTCCACACGGGGACGCCCGAATACTTCGCGAGCGTCTCGACGTTCTCCTGTCCGTAGCCCCTGTATTCGATGCCGTCGAACACGCGCCCGAGGACCCTCGCGGTATCCTCCATGCTCTCCTTGTTGCCTATCTGCGAGCTCGAAGGGTCGAGGTAGACCGTGCGCATGCCGAGGTCGAACGCCGCCACCTCGAACGAGCAGCGGGTCCTTGTGCTGTTCTTTTCGAATATGAGAGCTATGTTCTTGCCCTCGCAGAGGCGGTGGGGCACGCCGGCCTTCTTTTCGGCCTTGAGCCTGGCCGCGAGATCGATGAGATACTCTATCTCCTCCGGCGTAAAGTCGAGGAGCTTAAGGAAGCTCTTTCCTGTGAAACCGTTCATATTTTTTCTCCTGTAGATCTATATCGAATATGTTCTGTCTTCGCTGCCCTTGATGTAGACGGCCGGATTCGCCAGCACCGTCTCGCCCGCGGGCACGGAACGCGTGAGCCAGACGTTTCCGCCTATCACGCAGTCGTCTCCGATGACGGTGTCGCCGCCGAGTATCGTCGCGCCCGAATAGATGACGACGTTGTTTCCGATGTCCGGATGGCGCTTTATCCCCTTGACGAGACTTCCGTCGGGCTCCACCGCGAAGCTCTTGGCGCCCAGCGTGACGTGCTGGTAGAGCTTTACGTGATCGCCTATCGTCGTGGTCTCGCCTATTACCACGCCTGTGCCGTGGTCTATGAAGAAGCATCTTCCGATCGTGGCGCCGGGGTGTATGTCGATGCCGGTCTCCCTGTGGGCGTACTCAGACATGATCCTGGCGATCTTCGGATGGCCCATGAGGTAGAGCTGATGCGCGACCCTGTGCGTCCCTATCGCCAGGAACGCCGGGTAAGCGAGGATTATCTCGTCGACGCTCTTCGCCGCGGGGTCTCCCTGATAGGCCGCGACGACATCCGTCTGCAGGACCTCGTATATTCCGGGTATGCGCCTGACGACCTCGAGCGATTCCTCGCGCGCCCCTTCGGGATCCATGAGCTTTCCGAGAGCTTCGGAAAGGCAGCAGTAGCCGCGCTTTAAGTAGTGCGTCTTCAGATCCGTGCCGCACAGCGGCATCTCGGGATTCCTGGCGTAGCCCGGGAACATGGCGTCGAGAAAATATCTCAGCGCGCTCTCGATGCAGGACTGAAAGCCCTCGTAGTCGGCCTTGAAGTTTTCGCTGCACGCGTTCTCTATGCCGTTGAGCCCGGCGACCGCGTCGCGGAACACGTCGTTTATGTCCATATGGCATTTCTCCTTCTGTAATTCCCCGGAGGGAAGTCTGGAAAAATAAGTATAGCACAGAAGCTCAAAAAACAAAAGCCGCGGGAATATAAGGATCATCAGAAATGTCCGCTATTTCCGCAGCAGATCTCCGAGCTTTATGCTTTCGTGGCGGCTCGCGTCGAGTATCGAGTCGATGTCGTCGCCCGCTGCGCGCACCTCGGCGCGAAGCTCCGCGGCGGACATGCGAAGGACTCCGAGGCGCAGCGCGGTCAGCTGGATCATGCCGTCGGAGCTGGCGACGCGAACGGAATAGTTCTTTCCGATCTCGTGGACGAGCTTTTCGATAAAGCTGTCGGCGGTCTCGCCCTCGCCGGTGTAGACGAGCTTCATGCCGCCCACGTCCGCGCGGCTGCCGGGATTCGCCTTCACCTTGTAGCCGTCGAAGACGAGCACGAGCTCGCAGCCTCTGAAGGCCCTGTAGTTGCTGAGCACGTCGCACAGCTTCTGCCTCGCGGAGGGAAGATCGGCGCCGGACAGCTCCTTGAGCTCGTCCCACGCGAATATCATGTTGTAGCCGTCGACGATGATGTAGTCCTTCTTTATCACGGTCTCCCTGCCGCGGCTTTTGCCCTGCGAGTAGTCGTACGTGACGGCGCTGACGCGCGGCCGTTTGATCGGACCGAACTCCTTCAGCATTATCGCCTCGAGCTCCTTTTCGTCGAAGCTGAGATTGCCGCTGCGCACCTTGGGAGAGCTCTCGGTTATCTGTTCTCCGGAAAAGCGAAGCCCGCTGTCGACGTGCATGAAGGTCTCGGCGCAGTCCCACTTGACGGAGACGCCGCTGCCGTGCGAGCAGAACACGGAATCCGCGGGATTGTCGGTATCGCGCTCCGGATCGTAGCCGCTCTCCTCCACGACCTTCTTAGCGTCGTGGCACGGATGGTAGCCCGCGAAATGGCAGCTGATCCTGCCCCGGCCGCGCGTATAGGCTATCAGCGAGGTCTGATATCCGTTGAGCTCCGATACGGGACCGCATCCGGTGACGGACGAGGCCTGCCCCCTGCTCTGCGGAGCCGAAAAGGTGCAGCCCATGGCCTTGAGGTCGCTGATCGCCCTTCCGATCTGCTCGGAGGGGACCTCGAGCACGAAATCGTAGAACGGCTCCAGCAGCACGTTCTCGGCCTTCATGAGGCCCTGGCGCACAGCCCTGCAGGCCGCCTGGCGGAAATCGCCGCCCTCGGTGTGCTTGAGATGCGCGCGCCCCGCGACGACCGTCAGCTTTATGTCCGTGAGGGGCGCGCCGGTGAGCACGCCCTTGTGCTGCTTTGAAGCGAGACTCGATATTATCAGCCTCTGCCAGTTCAGGTCGAGATCGTCGCTGCTGCACGCGGACTCCAGTATGATGCCGCTCCCCGCGGGCAGAGGCTCCATCAGCAGATGGACCTCCGCGTAATGGCGCAGCGGCTCGAAATGCCCCATGCCTTCGACGGGCGAAGCGATGGTCTCGCGGTACACGATCTTTCCCGCGTCTATCTCCGCGTCCCAGCCGAACCTGTCGAGTATCAGCTGCTTTAAGACCTCTATCTGGACCTCGCCCATGAGCTGGGCTTCGATCTGCTGTATGTCGCTGTTCCAGACTATGCGCAGCAGCGGATCCTCCTCCGCGAGCTGCGAGAGCTTCGAGAGGCCTGTCTGCGGATCGACGCCGGGGGGAAGGACTATCCTGTAAGTGAGCACCGGCTCCAGCACGGGCGGCCGGGCGTCCTTTTCGAAGCCGAGGCCCTGACCGGCGAAGCTCTGAGTGAGCCCGCACAGCGCGTAGATCCCGGGCGAAGACGCTTCGTCGGTCTGCTGCGCCTTTCCTCCGGAATACCGCCTTATCTGCGTTATCTTTTCGTCACCGAGCGCGCCGCGCACGCGCAGCGAGCCGCCCGTTAGCTTTATCCACGTGAGCCGCTGCCCGTCTTCGGCTCTGCTTATCTTGAACACGCGCGCGCCGAACTCGTCCGGCATGCGCTTTTCGATGACATATCTCTCAAGACCCGCAAGGAACGCGTCGACGCCGTCGAGCTTGAGCGCCGAACCGAACCAGCACGGGAACACCCTGCGCGACGCTATGAGCGCGGCGGTCATCTCATCGCTGACGCGGCCGGTCTCCAGATACTGCTCGAGAGCCGCCTCGTCGCACGTCGCGAGCGATTCGAAGAGCGCGTCCTTTTCGCCTTCCATGTCCGCGAAATTCGCCGAGAACTCGGACGAGAGCTCTTCGAGTATCTCCTGCCTTCCGCGCAGGCAGATGTCC
>JAEEVI010000096.1 GCA_016287035.1 Bacillota bacterium | reverse complement strand
GCGAGGCGAGCGCCCTCTGGCTCAAGGACGGTTTCCGCCGCTTCTATGAGTTCGACGTCCGCAAGACCATGGAGTGCGGCGCCGAGATCCACCTCAACACCGAAGTCACCCCGGACCTCATCCGCGAGGTCGCCCCTGACATCGTCATAATCGCCATCGGCGCGGAAGAATTCGTGCCGCCCATCAAGGGCATCAAGGGCAAGAACGTCGTCAGCGTCGTCGACGCCGACCGCAAGACCGCCAAGATCGGCCAGAAGGTCGTCGTATGCGGCGCCGGCATGTCCGGCAGCGAGTGCGCCATGGAGCTCGGCCACGAGGGCAAGGAAGTCACCGTCGTCGACCAGCTCACGTTCGAGCAGCTCCGCAAGAACGTCAACATCTTCACCGAGGCAATTTTCAACCGCCGCCTCGAGGAGAGCGGCGTCAAGCGCCTCTGCGGCACCTCCGTCCTGGAGATAAACGACAAGGGCGTCCTGGTGCAGCTGCCCGGCGGGACCGAGAAGCTCCTGGAAGCCGATACCGTCATCACCTCCTTCGGCCTCAAGCCAAACGCGAAACTCATCGAAGAGCTCTCCGACGTCGTTCCCGTCACCTACGTCATAGGCGACGCCGAGAAGGTTGGTCTCATAGGCGGCGCGACGAACTCCGCGTACCGCGTCTGCCTGGACATAGATTCCTGACAGAGCCGATACACCAGAAAAGACAGGCGGAGCAGTTCACATTGAACTGCTCCGCTTCCTTTTGCGCACTTATTTCTGCCTGACCGCCTTGCGGACGTCCGTTCTGAAGAGCCCGTGCCTGTTGCAGTACGAGTATATCCACCTCACGCCCCTGCGCCTGAGCCTCGCCTCGGCGTTCCATTCCTGGTAGAGCTTTACGAGCTCGACGCCGCTGTCCGAGACCGCCGCGAAGAAGGATATATAGTGCTCTCTGGTCATGGGATGCTCCGCCGTGACGAAGAACTCGTCCTCCACCTCGGAAATCTCGAGGCTGTGCTCCGCGTCCGGCTCCTCCGCCTGCAGGGCGGGCAGCGTTATCCCGCAGCAGCTTATGACGGCTTCGCCGCAGGAGTGTATGACGTTCCCGCATACGGGGCATACGTAGAAGTTCGTCTTCAGCATGTTCGCCGAACGGTTGAGGTTCCGGACGTTCTCGCCGGACATGAGCTCTATAACGGATATCCCAAGAGCCGCAGCCAGCGGTTCGAGGAGGGTTATGTCCGGGAGCCCCTGCCCCGTCTCCCATTTGCTGACCGCCTTTCCGCTCACGAATAACTTCGCCGCCAGCTCCTCCTGAGTCATCTTTCTCTTCTCGCGCAGGCCGCGGATCATACCGCCGGTCACGTATCTGTCCATATGTATTCAACTCCTTACGGCGCTATCCTAGCACCGCCGTACCGTTTTAACAACCCACGCTCCGTGGAGTTGACACCCCCGAGCGCAAGCGGTTAGAATAGTTAGAGACAAACAGCGTTTCGAACGGAGGACCCCCAATGTATATAGAATGGCTTAAACATGAGGACAACTGGCAGGATGTAAAGAACGCGACCATGAACACCATCGGCAGGAGCACCGGCGCGTATCCCGACCCGCAGTGGAAGCTCAAGCTCCTCCGCGCGGAGCACTCGCCCATACGCAAGCTGCGCTTCTCATGGAGGTGGCAGGATCTCCCCTACTGGGTGTCCGTACATTTCGTGCGCCACAAGATCGGTATAGAACACTTCGTCAAGAGCCAGCGCACCGACCGCACCGGCATAGACCGCCAGGTCCTCGAACAGGGCGCTCTCGTGTCCCACGAGTGCGAGGCGAACGCCCAGGCCCTCATAACGATCAGCAGGAAACGCCTCTGCAGCTGCGCGAGCCCCGAGACCCGTCAGGCGTGGCAGCTCGTAAAGGACAAAGTCGCCGAATGCGAGCCCGAGCTGGCGAAGTGCATGGTCCGCGAGTGCGTCTACCGCGGCTTCTGCCCGGAGATGTTCGGCTGCGGTTACGATAAGACGGAAGCCTTCGCAAAGGAACTGGAGGAATACAGAAAATGATATGTCCCGCGTAACGCGGAGATAATAAAACGATCCGGAGACGACGCCGTCTCCGGATCGCTGTTTTTATCCGTCAGAAACCTATTACGAGTTTCAGGAGGTTGTACACGTTCAGTCCGATGATCAGTATGCCCACCGTGCACATGAGGGGCTTTACCGGTATCTTCTTGCAGAGTATCGCGGCTATGGGCGACGCTATGACGCCGCCGATGACGAGCCCGATGATTATCTTCAGATAACTGGTGAAGTCGACCATCAGCGCGGCGAAAGCCGTAGTCTCCGCTACCGTCACGATGAACTCCACTGTGTTGACCGAACCGATCGTCTTCTTCACGTCGTGTCCGGTGGCTATCATCGTTGAGGTGACGACGGGGCCCCATCCGCCGCCGCCCGTTGCGTCCAGGAATCCTCCGGCGAAGCCCAGAGGATAGATGTACGGGCCGACCTTGCGGGGCTTTTCACGCGTCTTCTTGAAGGCGCGGGTCAGGATCACGACGCCCATGATGATGAGGTACACGTCGATGAACGGCTCGAGATAGTCCCCGACGTTCGATAGGAAGTAGGCTCCGAGGACGCCGCCGATGACGCCGGGTATGAGCAGCTTCCACAGTATATCCTTGGAGATGTTCTTCAGTCTCCAGTGGGATATGCCGGAGGCCAGCGTGGTCGGGATCTCGCTGCAGTGCACGACTGCGCTCGCGAGCGCCGACGGCAGCCCCGCGACGCTCTTGAGGAACGTCCTGCAGCTGACGCCGTACGCCATGCCCATCGTGCCGTCTATGAGCTGGGCCACGAAGCCTATGATCATATAGAGGACAAAAGTCATAGTACGCTCTCCCCGTTTCCGAGCCTCGTCATTATGGCGGAGAACAGCGACTCGGCGCATTCCTCCTCGTGCCACTTCTCGGTATCTATGACGAGATCGGGGTTTTTAGGCTCTTCATAAGCCGAATCTATGCCTGTGAAGGACTTGATGGTCCCGTCCAGCGCCTTTTTGTACAGCTGCTTCGGGTCGCGCTCGATGCACGTCTTCACGTCGGCCTTTACGTAGACCTCCATGAAGTCCTTCCCTATTATCCTGCGCGCGTTCTCGCGGCTCTCTTCGAACGGGGATATAAGGGTGACTATCGCGACGAGCCCCGCGTCCCTGAACATGTTGGCCACCTGGGCCGCCCGGCGGATGTTCTCCGCGCGGTCTTCGTCGGAGAAGCCGAGATCGCTGTTGAGGCCTCTGCGGAGCTTGTCGCCGTCGATCACGTAGGCGCGCACGCCCGACTCGAGGAGCCTGCGCTCCGTCTCCTGCGCGATGGTGGTCTTTCCTGCGCCGGACAGGCCGGTCATCCAGACGACCAGGCCGCTGCTGCCGGTATACTTCATGCGCTCGCTGCCGGTCATGGCGTCGCCGGACCAGCGTATGTTGCGCGTATTGAAATCGTACTCCTCCAGGGCCTCGGTTATGATGCCGCCGCCTGCGATCTCGTAATCGTCTACTATGACGAATCTTCCGGTGGCCTCGACGCCGCCGGCAATGTCGAAGGCTATGGGGCTCTCAAGGGTGAGGATGCACTCCGCGACCTCGTTCTTGTCCACGTAGCCCCGCTCTATATGTCCCAGACTGGAGGCGTCGACTATGCGTTCGATCCTCTCGAGACGCATCTCGGTCTTGGCCGTGCCGCATTTGAAGAAGTAGGTCCTGTCTGACGAAAGGGGCTGCTTGCCCAGCCAGAAGAGGTTCGTCCTGAGGCGCACGCCCACGCAGGGCGGCTGTTCGCTCTGCAGGCACGCGATCTCGCCTCGTTTGACGAAGATCTGTTCCGTCATGGTGAAGCCCGCCGCCTCGCCGGCGGTGAACCTCTCCGGCTCAGGCGCGCTGAACACCTCCAGGGACTTGACGTGCGTCTTTTTCCCGGAGGGATAGAACACTATCGCGTCGCCCGCCCTGACGGAGCCGGACTCCATGGTCCCGGCTATAATCCTGCGGCTGTCGTTGTTCTCGGTGAACTTGTATACGCCCTGCACCGGGAGACGCATCGGCATGCGCTCCGGCTCCGGCACCGTCCGGAAAGCGTCCATCTGTTCGAGGACCGTGGGGCCGCTGTACCAGGGCATGCGCTCCGAACGGATGGCGACGTTGTCGCCCTCCATGCCGCTCACAGGGATGAAGGACTCCGGATGTATCTTGATCTTTTTGAGGAACTCGACGTACTCGCTGCGTATGTCCGTGAATACCCGTTCGCTGTAGCCCACCAGGTCCATCTTGTTCACCAGGACGGCGACCTGCCTTATGCCCAGCATCGAGAGGAAATAGCCGTGACGGCGGGTGTTCTCCTCCACGCCGCGGGAAGCGTCGATTACGAGGAGCGCCGCCTCCGCGCGGGAAGCTCCCGTGACCATGTTCTTGAGGAACTCGATATGGCCGGGCGCGTCGATGATTATGTAGTTCCTCTTGTCGCTCTTGAAAAAGCAGCGCGCCGTGTCGATGGTTATGCCCTGGGCCTGCTCGTTCTTCAGCGCGTCGAGAAGGAACGCGTACTCGAAAGGCTTCGAGTTCCGTCTGCAGTTCTCGCGGATCATCTCCAGTTTCCCCTCCGGCAGGGCGTTCGCGTCCGCCAGGAGCCTTCCGATGACCGTGCTCTTGCCGTGGTCCACGTGACCGACGGTGACGATGTTCAGTATCTCGTCCGTTCTTTCCATACCGCCGCCTCCGATCACATGTAGCCGTTGCGGCGCAGGGTCTCGAGCCCGCCGCCGTCTTCCTTGTCCTGGGCCCTTCCGCTGCGTTCCGCTATGTTCGAGAGCGCGCCTGTGCGCAGCTCTTCTATTATCTCCTTGGGATTGCGGGACTCGGATTTAATGGGTCCCGTGCAGGGCGCGCAGCCGAGGCTGCGGTAGCGCGTGCCGTCGCCCTGGTTGTAGTAGAGGGAGACCGTCGGGATGTTCTCGCGGTCTATGTACTCCCAGATGTTCAGCTCCGTCCAGTCGAGCAGAGGATGGATGCGGACGTGGGTGCCCGGAGCGAAGTCCGTCTTGAACTGGTTCCAGAATTCGGGCGGCTGGTCGTCTATGTCCCAGTCGTTGTTCTTGTCCCTGGGCGAGAAGTAGCGCTCCTTGGAGCGCGAGCCCTCTTCGTCGGAGCGCGCGCCGACTATGACGCCGGTGTACTGTGCGGTGTTGGTGTCCCTCTCGTACTCGCCGGTCTGCAGATTGAGCCTGTAGCGGGGCCAGCTGCCGTTCAGCGTGTTCGTCAGGGCCTCGGTCTTGAGGAGACGGCAGCACTCGACGCGGGATACCGCGCCGTCCGGGAAGGTCTGTTTGCTGTCGAGGGCCTCCCTGTTCTCGCCGTACACCATGTAGAGGCCGTATTCCTTCGCGAGCCTGTCGCGGTACTCTATCATCTCCGGGATCTTGAAGTGGGTGTCTATATGGACGAGGGGGAACGGGACGTGGCCGTAGAACGCCTTGCGGGCGAGCCACAGCAGCACCGTCGAATCCTTTCCGATCGACCAGAGCATGCAGAGATTGTCGAAGGCGGCGTACGCTTCCCTGAGGATGTGTACGCTCTTTGCCTCAAGCTTGTCGAGATGATCCATAGTCTCAGTTCTCCTCTATCTCTTCCGTGCGCATCTCATAGCCGTAGTGCTCGAAGTAGAATCCGAGCTTCGCGTTTATCTTCTTCCTGAGACGCTCGTATAATTCAAAATGGTTCTTTTTGTAGTGGCCGAGGCTCTCGATGTAGCTCTCGAAGCGCGGGCGCGCCTCCTCGAAGCCGTCGACGCCCAGCTCGCCGTAGATGTCTTTCAGGCTACCCACCGGATCCCTGACGAAATCGTCGTAGGCAATGTCGTATATGACGCCCTTCGGAAGTTCCTCCTCCAGGGCGAAGAGACCACGGTACATGCGTTCGAAGATCTCTATGATGGCGTCCTCCATCATCTCTTGGTAATCGCCTTCCGGGGGATCGTTCAGGGAGAAGACGTCTGTCTCGATCCTGAACATGTTGATGGTCGACATTATCGTG
>JAEEVI010000095.1 GCA_016287035.1 Bacillota bacterium | reverse complement strand
GATCTGCGAACAGATCTCCGGACGCGAGGAGGACGGACAATGGCAGACAAAGACTTTTCCGCAGAACTCGATAAGATAAACCGCCAGCTCGGAGGGATCATAAGCGGCTGGAAGGGGTCTTCCGGCATGATGGCCGGCGTCGCGAGCGACTTCGGGCTCACGCTCGAGGAGACGGAGGCCATGTTCCACATGGCCGAGGAAAAGCTCGGAACGGGCGAAACGGAAGCGGAAAAAGCCGTCTCGCAGTTCGAGGAGATAACGAAGCAGGCCGCCGAAGAAGCGCGGAAGGCCGCGGAAGAGGTCAAAGCGACGCAGAACGCCCAGGCGGCGGAGGAGGCGGAGCCGGAACCTACGGCTGAGGAGCTCCTCGCGCAGCGCGACGAGCTGACGGGCCTCGACGGCGTAAAGCGCGACGTGCGCCAGCTGACGGATCTTCTGCGCGTGCAGCAGGAGAGAAAGGAGCGCGGGATGGCTGTTCCGGCCATGTCGCGTCATCTCGTGTTCGCTGGAAATCCCGGAACGGGCAAGACCACGGTCGCGAGGCTCGTGGCAAAGATATACAAGTCGCTCGGGCTGCTGCCGAAGGGCGATCTCGTAGAGACCGACAGGGGTGGACTCATCGCCGGATATCAGGGCCAGACCGCGATAAAGACGCAGGAGGTCATCGACAAGGCGATGGGCGGCATCCTGTTCATCGACGAGGCGTATTCGCTCGTCAACGGGGAGCAGGACACGTACGGTCAGGAGTGCATACAGATCCTGCTGAAGAACATGGAGGATCACAGGGACGAGCTCGTCGTGATAGCGGCGGGCTACACGGACCTGATGCATAAATTCATAGAATCGAACCCCGGGCTGCGCTCGAGGTTCAACAAGTACTTCAATTTCGAGGATTACACGCCCGAGCAGCTCCTCGTGATATTCAGGAGCTTCTGCAGAAAAGGCGGTTACGAGCTCGCCGGCAGGGCTGACGAAGCCGCGCGGCGCTGCGTTCAGACGCTGTTCGACGAGCGCGACGAAAACTTCGGGAACGCGCGCACCATGCGCAATCTTTTCGAGAGCTGCATAAACGCGCAGTCCACGCGCCTTGCGTGCGGCGATCTCGACGCTGCCAGCGACGAGGCGCTGTCGCAGTTCACGGCGGAGGACGTCGAAAACGGCCTCGCGCTGCTAAGGGAGCTCGACGCCGAAGGAGCGTTCCTTAAGAACTGATAAAGCACGTTTGTATCAAAAAGCCCCGCGCTTTCGCGCGGGGCTTTTGTCTGTCTGCTTATCTCGTCTGTCCGTCTCCCTCTATGACGTAGCGGTAGGAGCAGAGCTCCTCCAGCCCCATCGGGCCCCTGGCGTGGAGCTTCTGCGTAGATATCCCCATCTCGCAGCCGAGACCGAACTCTCCGCCGTCGGTAAATCTCGTGGACGCGTTCACGTACACGGCCGCGGAATCTACGCCCGAGGTGAATGCCTCCGCCGCGGCGGGGTCCCTCGTTATTATCGCTTCCGAATGGCCCGTGGAATGCGCGTTTATGTGCGCGACCGCTTCGCCGACGTCCGCTACGGCGTCGACGGCCAGTATATAGTCGAGAAATTCGGTGTCGAAATCGTCCGGTCCGGCAGTCGTCTGAGCGCCTATCGCCCATGCCGCGCGGTCGCCGAGCCGCAGCTCGACCGGCTTAAGACCCTTTTCGGACCTTTCCCGCGTCAGCCGCGATATGAGCTTCGGAAGGAATTCCGAGGCTATCTTCCCGTTGACGAGGCAGACCTCCGCCGCGTTGCATACGGAGGGCCTGCTGCATTTCGCGTTCTCTATTATATCGAGCGCCATGTCCTGATCGGCGCTCTCGTCGACGTATACGTGGCATATGCCCGTCCCCGTCTCGATGACCGGGACCGTCGCGTTCTCGACGCAGCTCTTTATGAGCCCCTTGCCGCCGCGCGGTATCAGCAGATCCACGAGGCCTCTGGCGGTCATCAGCTCTCCGGCCGACGCTCTTGTCGTGTCCTCGACGAGGCAGACGGCGTCCTCGCATATGCCCGCTCTCGCGAGCCCCGCGCGCATCGCCGCCGTTATCGCCGCCGCGCTCCCGTGAGCTTCGCTCCCGCAGCGCAGCACGCATGCGGACCCTGCCTTTACCGCAAGAGCCGCGGCGTCCGACGTGACGTTCGGCCTGCTCTCGTATATTATCGCGATGACGCCCATCGGCGCCGCCTTTTTCGTTATCTTGAGGCCGTTCGGCCTGACGCTTTGGCAGAGCACCCTGCCGACAGGATCTGGAAGGGCGGCTACCTGGCGCATGCCTTCGGCCATGCCGTTTATCCTGTCCTCCGTGAGCTTCAGCCTGTCGAGCATCACCTCGGATATCGTTCCCGCCGCGGCCGCCATGTCCTCCGCGTTCGCCGCGAGTATCGCGTCCTTCTGCGCGACGAGCTCCTCCGCCATGAGCAGGAGCGCTTCGTTCTTCTTCGCCTCGCCGGCCGACGCGACGGAAGCTTTCGCCGACGCCGCGGCCCTGAGTATCTCCTGTGTCGTCATGCCTTTTTACCCGTAAAGCGCGTGCCCGCGCTCCTTCCTTCTATAACGTCGTAGAGCAGCTCGGGAGCCGCGCCGTTGATGATCACCATGTCGCAGCCCTTTTCCGTGACGATCCTCGCCGCGCCGATCTTCGTCGTCATGCCGCCCGTTCCGAGTTCCGAGCCCGCGCCGCTGGCTAGCCTCTCTATCTCCGGCGTTATCTCCTCCACGAGCGGGATGAGCTCCGCGCCGGCGTCCTTTCTGGGGTCGCCTGTGTGCAGACCGTCTATATCCGACAGCAGCACGAGGAGATCCGCCTCCGCACACACCGCGACGACTGCCGCGAGCGTGTCGTTGTCGCCGACCTTTATCTCGGCGGTGGCGATCGTGTCGTTCTCGTTGATGATCGGGATCGCGCCCATCTCCAGCAGCCTCGTGAGTGTGTTCACGAGATTGCGCCTGCGGTCGGGATCCTCCGTGTCTTCGCCGGTGATCAGGACCTGCGCGACGACGTGGCTGTACTGCGTGAACAGCTGGTCGTAGGTGTACATGAGCTCGCACTGTCCGACGGCCGCGGCCGCCTGCTTGGACGGTATGTCGTCCGGCTTTCCGGGAAGGTTGAGCTTTCCGACGCCCATGGCGATAGCGCCCGACGACACGAAGATTATCTCGTGCCCGGCGTTCTTGAGGTCCGCTATGGTCTTTACGAGCTTTTCGACGTGGCGTATGTTGAGCCTTCCGGTCCTGTACGCGAGCGTCGACGTCCCGACTTTTATGACAACTCTCATGCTTTTCTCCTATTTGAGCGATAAAGTCTTTTCGTAAGCGGCCTTTACCGCCGCTGCCGCGGCGCCCCGGAAGCTGCTGTCCTCGAGGCAGAGCACGCCTTCTATAGTCGCGCCCGCGGGCGAGCACACAGCGTCCTTGAGTTCTCCGGGATGCTTTCCGCTCTCCAGAGCCATCGCGGCCGCTCCCTCGACGGTCTTCGCCGCATACGCCAGCGCCTTCGCCCTCGGCAGACCGCACGCTACGGCTCCGTCGGCGAGCGCTTCGATGAACATGTATACGAACGCCGGTCCGCAGCCCGAAAGGGCGCAGGCGGCGTCTATCAGCTTTTCGTCCACCGGGTCGAGAAGGCCCGCGGGCGCGAGCAGCTTTTCGAAAGCCGCGAGCTCGTCGCCGGATACGCCGAGCGAGCTGTATTCTATCACGCCTTTTCCGATGGCTATCGGCGTGTTGGGCATCAGCCTTATGACGGGCACGCCCATGCCTGTCATCTCCCTGATGCTCTCCATCGCGATACCGGCCGCGGGCGAGACGAGGATGAACCTGTCGCCCTTGAGCGTCCTGTTTCCGAGCACGGGAGCTATCGACGATATGACGTCCTTCATTATCTGCGGTTTTACCGCGAGGAATATGAGGTCGCAGCCCTTCGCGATCTCCTCGTTCGAGCACACCGGCGCTCCGCCGAGCGCTTCGGCCGCCGCCTTCGCCTTTTGCGGCGAGTGGTCCGAGAGCATGACGGCGCAGTCGGCGCCGCTCCTGTAGACGGCTCCGGCGAGGGCGGTGCCCATATTTCCGGTGCCGATGAATCCTGCGGATCTGAACATAGTAAGCCTCCCTGTCAAAAAAGCCTCCGTTTAGGCCATTATAGCCGCGCGGAGGCTCAAAATCAATTGTAAAGCGTATATCCGGGATGGAAAGCTCCGGCCGCCTTTATTCGAGGATCGCCATCACTTCCGACGGGTCGGCGGTCCTGCTTATGAGGCCCGCGGAATACATCCAGTCGATCGTCTTCTGCCAGTGCTCCGCCGTCATCGAAAGGAACGGCGCGTCGGCCGTCTCCATGAGAGGCAGCAGCGTCCGGCAGGACTTCTCCTCGACCGTCCTGGAAAGCGGGAAGTTCTCCTCGTTCTGGTTGTCGAGCAGTATCTGCAGGCAGCCTTCCGTATCGCTCTTGAAATCCTCGAAGCCCTTCGCCGACGCCCTGAGGAACGCCTTGAGGACCTCCGGCTCGTTCTCTATCATCGAGTCGCTTGCAAGGAAGACGGCCTCGTAATAGCTCGGGATGCCGTATTCGTCGACGAGGAAATAGTTGACCTCGAAGCCTTCCTCCTCCAGCTCGGGGACCTCGTGGTTGACGAGGCAGCCGATCGTCGCGTCGACGTTGCCGGTCGTCATGGAGCTCATGAGCTCGAAGCCGACGTTGATCAGATCGACGCTGGAGCTGTCCTCTCCGCAGTACTCCATCATCGTCTTCACGAGCGCCTCGCTGAGCGCCGTCCCGCCGTAGCCGACGGTCTTCCCGACGAGGTCCCTGGGCGACGTTATGTTCTTGTCCTTGAGCGACAGGATGATGTTGAGCGGCGACTGCACCACCGCGGCGATGCCCTTTATCGGAGTCTTCTGGTCTACGATGGCCTGCACTATATCGTGCTCGTAGTAGAGCCCGATCTGCGCCTTGCCTGCCGCGACGAGCGCGAGCGCGTCGTTCTCGTTGGCGGGGAAGCGGACGTTGACCTTGAGGCCTTCGGCTTCGTAGTAGCCCTTTTCTATCGCGGTGTATATGAACGCGTGCAGCGCGTTCGGGTACCAGTCGAGGACCACGTCGAGCTCGCGCAGCCCGTCTTTTCCCGCGGCCTGAGGCTTCGATCCGCAGCCCGTCAGCGACGCGGCGATCAAAACCGCTGCGAGAATAAGTGCGAGGATCCTTTTTTTCATTGTTTCCGATCTCCTTGAAAATGCTTGATAAAAGTGAAATATGTACGGGCGCCGCGCGGAGCCTCTACAGCTCCTGGCGCCAGGTGACGATCCGCCTTTCCAGAAGCGACACGACGGCCGTCATCAGCATGGCGCAGACCGAGAGCAGCAGTATCGGAGCGAATACTCCGGCGCCGTCGAGCTGCGTCATCATGCGGCGGCTGAAGTAGCCGAGGCCGCTCTGCGCGCCGAGCCATTCGCCGATAGCCGCGCCTATTATCGACAGCGGAACGGCCATCTTGACCGCCGAGAAGAAGTACGGCAGTACCGCAGGGAACTTCAGCTTCATGAATATCTGCGCGTCCGAGGCGCCGAACGTGCGCATAAGGTCCGTCATGTCGGACTTTACCGAGCGGAAACCGTCGAAGACGGTGACCGTGATCGGGAAGAAGGTCATGAGCACGGCTACGAGCACCTTGCTCCAGACCGTGTAGCCGAACCACAGCACGAACAGCGGCGCGAGCGCCGTCGTAGGGATCGTCTGCGAGGCGATGACGAGAGGGTACAGCGCCTTTTCAGCTGTCGGGCTGACGTCCATGAGCACCGCGAGCGCGAGCCCGAGGACTATCGATATCGCGAGGCTTATCCCGACGACCTGCATCGTCGCGGGAAGGTGCGCGGAAAACAGAGGTCCGCGCAGCTCCCAGAGCCTCTTCAGCACCTGGAGCGGGGAGGGCAGGATGTACGCCGCGCTTATCCCCATGGCCGCGGCCTGCCAGATCATCAGCAGAGCGAAGAAGAGTATCGCCGCCGGGAGGTTCCTGTTATTCTTCATCCGGCTTCCTCCTCAGATGCTCTATGAGCTCCGCTTTCAGCTCCTGTATATCTGGCCGCGCGAGATCTTTCTGCGTCCTCGGCCAGCCGAGCGGCACGGTCACGCGCTTCAGCTGCGTTATCGGCCACGTGTCGGCGACAAGTATCTCGGACGAGAGGAAGATCGCTTCCTCGACGTCGTGCGTTATGAAAAATATCGTCTTCTTGTCCTGCTCCCACTGCTGCAGCAGCCATTCGCGCATGCTTATGCGCGTAAGGTAGTCGAGGGCAGAGAACGGTTCGTCCAAAAGCAGCAGGTCGCTGCCCGTCATGAGAGTCCTCGCGAAGGCGGCGCGCTGGCGCATTCCGCCCGAGAGCTCGGCGGGGGACTTGTCCTCCCAGCCTTCCAGACCCGCTGTCCTGAGGGCTTCTCGCGCGAGCCCGCGCATCCTGTCCTTCGGGATGCCTCCCTGCAGCTCCATCGGAAGGCAGACGTTCTCCTCGACGCTCCTCCACGGGAACAGCAGGTCGCGCTGCGGCATATAGCCGCAGTACTGCTTCTGCTCCCCGATCGGCCGGCCGCCGACGGTTATGCTTCCGCTCTGCGCCTTGAGCAGTCCGCAGACGATGCGGAAGATCGTGCTCTTTCCGCAGCCGGAGGCTCCGATCAGGCTGACGAATCCTCCCTTCGGGACCTCGAACGAGAGGCCCGAGAGCGTCGGCTGGGAGTCCTGGGGGTATGAGAATGTGACGTTCTCGAATCGAAGCATCTACGGTCTCATCTCCCATGCCATGTCCCAGAACGCGGCTTCGTACAGCGAGCATTTGACGAATATGTCGGTGAGCCTGCGCAGCTGCGCTTCGGACGCTCCCTCAGCGAGCCTGTCCATGGCTTCGATGAGAATGAGGTTGGCCTCGTGATATCCGTCGTCCGCGTAGCCGCGTATCCATTCGCCGTAGAACGGGTGCTCCGCGGCGCCGGGGAACTCTTCGACGATCCTTTTCGCTATCACCTCGTAGCTGAGCGCGCAGGCGAGCACGGCGGCCATCGTTTCGGCCGCGCCTCCTTCGTATGCCGCGCGGATCATGTAGGAAGTGTAGGAGAGGTTGTCGAGTGAAACGGGCGTGCGCTCCGCCTCGTCGAGATCGATCCCCAGGCGCGCCATGTAGTCACGGTGGATCTGCATCTCCGAGCCGCTTATCTGCTGCGTGTATTCTGCGAGCAGGCGCACGGTGCCGAGGTCTTCCGCCTTGGCCGCGCCTATGCTGAAGACCTTTATGTAGTCGATCAGGTACAGGTAGTCCTGCACCATGTAAAATTTGAACTTTTCTATGTCGAGCGTGCCGTCGGCAATGCCGCGCACGAAAGGATGGCGGTTGTAGCCGTCCCAGATCGGAGCCGACGCTTCGAGAAATCTTTCGGATGCCGTCATGCCGCACCTCACCGCGCGAAACCGCTGCTGATGTTGAACATGTGGTCCATCGGGCCGGAGCCGCTGCCTAGGTCGAGCATCGCGGCGAGAGCGCCCGAGATGTACGCCTTGGCCCGTTCGACCGAGGTGTCGAGATCGTATCCCTTCGCGAGATTCGCCGCTATCGCGCTGGAGAGCGTGCAGCCCGTTCCGTGGGTGTTGGGGTTGTCTATTCGCTT
>JAEEVI010000004.1 GCA_016287035.1 Bacillota bacterium | reverse complement strand
TCGATGGTGTTCGCGGTCTTCTGCATCTCCGCGAGCACGTCGTTGAGGCTGTACGTCTGGACGCCGTAATCCTCCTTTATCGTCGAGCAGATGTCGGAGACCTTGTCGAGGTCCGCGACGTATATAAGAGCCTGATTGTACGTCTTCTGCGCGGACGACGGCTGCTCGCCCCTGCTCTTCGCGAGGCTCGCCTTGATGTCCTGCAGCGTGTCGATGTTGATATAGACCCTGTACGCGCTCTCGTCGTTCTCTCCGGCGAGAAGGCCGACGCCCTCCGCCTCGATCGTCTCGTACTTGTAGTCGCCGGTGCCCTCCTGGTTGGTGCCCCAGTTGTAGTCGCCCGTGAGTATCACGTCGCGGCTTATGACGTTGACCGTCGGCTCGGTGTTGCTCCAGTCGTAGCCCTGCTGGATCCTCGGATTGTAGAACCAGCACGCCACGTTGTAGCCGAAGACGAGCGCGTACTTGTCGTTCGCGTTCAGAAGGCGGCCCGATTCCAGCTGCGGATTGAGCTTCTGCAGATACTCCGGACGGACGCCGTAGATCTCGGTCTGCGTCTTCATGTGGCCGATGCCTATCGTCATATATTCCGAATCGATCGGCGTCATCGACGTGACGCCGTCTATCCTTTCGATCCTTGAGATCGTCGAATCGTCGAGCTTGTACGACTTGCCCCTGTTCGACGACGCGCCGCCTCCGCCCCAGTTGTAGACCTGTATCGAATGCAGGTTGCCGTAGCCCTCGAGCATCGCCGAGAAGTTGTCGGAGAGGGCAAAGCCGATGGATACCATGACGACTATCGCGCACACGCCGACTATCACGCCGACGACCGCCAGGATCGTGCGGGTCTTGCGCCGCAGGAGATTCCCCAGGCACAGCCCGATGATATCTCTGTTAGTCATCCAGATCCAGCGCCTCCTGCTTCTTTGCCTTATGCCTCTTTATCAGCTTCACCGCGACTATTATGCCGATCAGCACGGCGACGGGGACCACGATCTTCACCCAGAGCGGGAGCTTCTGGGGATCGGGATTCGTGAGGAAATCCTCCTCGGGCATCGGTTCGGGGACCCAGCCCTCGCCGATGTTGAGCGTGAACTCCTTGACCAGCGTCTGCTCGGTGCCGCCGCCGTCCTCATACGTGAACGTTACGGTGCCTTTGCAGGGACCGGCCTGGTTGGGGAAGAAGTTGAAGCTGTAGTAGTCGCTCTTGCCGCTGGCCATGTTGCCGACGTAGTAGCTCGCGCCGCTGTCCATCGTGAAGTCGCCCTCGACCTGGATCAGGAGGTTGTTCACGGGGATGTTGCCCATGTTGCGGTAGTTGACGGTTATGTAGCACTGATCCGTCGTCGTGAGCCAGCCCGGATCGAGGATGTCGTCTACGACGAGCCTTATCTTCTGGATGACGGGCACGGAGATGACGTCGCTGGACGTGAACGCGGCGCCCTCGGCGTTCTCGTAGCTCATATTGACCGTGAGCTTGTGCGACGACTGGGCCGCGTCGCGGCCGCAGCTCATCGTGAAGTACTGCGTGGACGACTGTCCCGGAGCGATCGAGGCGATGTACTTGCTGTTGCTCGAGCCGACCGGAATGAACGCGTTGTCGTCGGAGGTGACGGTCATCTTTATGTTGCGCAGCGAGGTCGCGCCGTTGGTGTTGAGCAGCGTCAGCGAGAGCGGGAACTGATCGCCGGCCATTATCGGCTCTCCGCCGTAGCTGTAGCCGCTGACCATGAGGATCGGCGCCTTTACGTCAGAGGACGCGCTGCCGACGAGCGTGCTCGCGTACTGCGAGACGGTGCCCTTGCCCTGCGTGGGAACGGCCGTGATCTTGAACGCCTTGGACTCGCCGCCCTTCTGCGACTTGCACTTCACGGAGAAGCTCTGCGACGCGCCGGCCTCGAGCCTGTTTATCATGAAGCTGTTCTGCGAGGTGTTGATGACGTCCGCGGGCATCTCGACGCTGACGTCGATCTCCTTTACCTCGGACTTTCCGTTGTTGCGCACGGAAAAGCTGAGCGTGAACTCCTTCTCCGCCGCTACGTTCGCCGGCACCTGGATGTTCGTTATCTCCAGATCCGCGTTCTTGGAGGAGGCAGCCGCGCCTTCGACCGGGACGTATATGGTCTCGGACGCCGACACAGTCTGTCCGGTATTGACGCCGGTGACCGTTACCTTTATCGGATAGCTCGTCGTTTCGGTATCTTTCCTGCACGCCAGTTTATAAGTTACGGACGCGCTCCTGCCGATCATGAACATGCCGATGTCTTCCGTGGAAGTTCCCCGCTCGATGTAAAGGCACGAGGGAAGCTCCAGGCTGACAGTGGCGTTGCGGATATCCGCGTTGCCCTTATTGAAGAGGTTTATCGTAAGGTCTCCGGATTCGCCTTCCTTGAAACTGCCGTCCTCGCTGCCGTTGACGCTGTAATAGACGTTGAACGCGGCTCCCCCCGCAGAGCTGAACTGATCCTGCTTTCTGGAGACGTAAAGATCGAACGTCTCCGTCTTCAGCAGCGCGTTCGTACTTGTGGCGCGGGCTTCGGCCGTTATCGTATATGTGTCTTCGTCGGCGGAGTCCTTTATGTCGTACTTCAGAGTGATAGGATTCGGCGCCGTAGTCGTTACGACGTATGTGTCTGTGCTCTGAAAGTGGATGCCGTTGTCAGCCGACAGCTTGACGGTATAGTCGCCGTCGCCCGTCGTCGTGATCATCAGCTCCCCTTCGTAGCCGTTGTACGCGTCGTGGATGCCCGAAAAATCGATGTTTACCGTCGTCGCGTCCGCGGCGAAGGCTGCCGCCGGGAGCGCGCAGAGCGCAAGAAGCGCCGCGAGAATTACTGCTGATACCCTTTTAAGCGATCTCATTTTCCTTTTTTCCCCTTATCTCTACGTTTACTATGTTTCCGTCCTCTATCGTCACTATCTTGTCGGCGTATTCGGCGATGCTCCTGTCGTGCGTGACGAGTATGAGCGTCTGGCCGTTGGCCTTGACCTGCGCGCTTATGAGCTCCATGACCTCCTTCGTGGTGTGCGAGTCGAGGTTTCCGGTAGGCTCGTCGGCGAACAGTATCTTGGGCTTGCCGACGAGGGCGCGCGCGATACCGACGCGCTGCTGCTGGCCGCCCGACATCTGGCTCGGCCGGCGCTTTTCGTAGCCCTTGAGGCCTACGTTCTCGAGCGCGGCGCGCGCCGCTTTTTCTCTTGTCTTTTTGGGAACTCCGCGAAGCACGAGCGGAAGGCACACGTTCTCCAGAGCGGTCATGCTCGGGATCAGATGGTATGCCTGAAAGATGAAGCCGATGTTCTTCTGCCGGAACAGCGTGACGTCCGCCTCCGACAGCTTGTGGATCGGCACGTTCCCGATCCAGACCTCGCCCTTCGTGGGCTTCTCCAGACCGGCGACCATGTTAAGAAACGTCGATTTGCCGGAACCCGACGTGCCGAGGAAGCAGGCGAAATCCCCCTTTTCCAGCTCCAGGCTGACGTCGTCCAGCGCAACGACCCGCTCTTCGCCCATGCGGTAGACTTTCCGCAGGTGAACGGCTTTTATAAAACTCATTTCCCCTCCCGGACCTAAGTCCTCAGATCTCCGGCTCGCCAACGCTCCCCTGCGCGGCGGCCTCACAACGGAAGTGTACTACTTTTTGTAGTACACTTCAACATGTTTATGCGTTTTTAAGAGTCCGACGCTACGACAGCTCGACGCGGCGGAACGTCTTCTTGCCCTTGCGCAGCGTGATGACGCCGTCGACGAACATGTCGGCCGTGACGTTCATCTTCGCGCTGGTGACCTTCTCGCCGTTGAGCGTGAGGCCGCCCTGCTCGATCGTGCGGAAGCCCTCGCCGTTGCTGGCCACGAGCCCGCATTCCCTTATGAGCGTCACGATCCCGAGGCCTTCGCCGGCGAATCTTCCGGCGTCCATCTTCGTCGTCGGAACGCTGGACATGTCGCCGCCTCCGCCGAACGCGGCTCTGGCGGCCTGCTGCGCCTTTTCGGCCTCGGCGTCGCCGTGGACGAGCCTGGTGACCTCGAACGCGAGCACTTCCTTAGCCTTGTTTATCTCTTCGCCGGGCAGTCCGGCCAGGCGCTTTACCTCCTCCATCGGAAGGAAGGTGAGCATGCGCAGGCACTTCTCGACGTCCGCGTCCTCGACGTTCCTCCAGTACTGGTAGAAATCGTACGGGCTGCACTTGTCGGCCCTCAGCCACAGAGCGCCCTTCTGGGTCTTGCCCATCTTCTTGCCCTCGCTGTTGGTGAGCAGCGCGAACGTCATGCCGTAGTAGGAATCCTTTCCGAGGATCCTTCTGGCGAGGTCGCGCCCCGCGAGGATGTTGGACCACTGGTCGTTGCCGCCGAACTCGATCTTGCAGTCGATGTCGCGGGCGAGGCAGTAGAAGTCGTAGCTCTGCAGGAGCATGTAGTTGAACTCCAGGAACGACAGGCCCTTTTCCATGCGCTGCTTGAAGCACTCGGCGCGAAGCATGTCGTTGACGGAGAACTTGGAGCCGATGTCCCTGATGAATTCGAGGTAGTTGAGGTCGAGCAGCCAGTCGGCGTTATTGACGCAGATCGCCTTGCCGGGCGCGGGCTGCCTGTTCTCGCCGCCCTTGCCGAGCACGCCCTCTCCGGGGATGTGCTCCCAGTCCTCGTCGAACTCGAGGAACTGGTCGAACAGGCGCTTGAAGGACCTGCAGTTCTCCTGGATCTGCTCCTTGGTCATCATCTGGCGCATGTCCGTGCGGCCGGACGGGTCTCCTATCATCGTGGTGCCGCCGCCGATCAGCACGACCGGCGTGTGGCCGTACTTCTGCATGTACATCATGATTATGACCTGCATGAAGTGGCCCACGTGCAGGCAGTCGGCCGTGGCGTCGAAGCCTATGTAGAACTTGACCTTCTCGCGGCCAAGAAGCTCGCGGATGCCTTCGTCGTCCGTCGTCTGCTCGATAAAGCCGCGCTCCTTGAGCACGTCGTATACGTTGTCGTAACTGCTTACATTGTCGGGGATCTGAAACATCGATTCCTTCTGCTCCTTCTGTTTATATTATTTCGTTCCGAACAGCCTGTCGCCGGCGTCGCCGAGGCCGGGAACGATGTACGCGTTCTCGTTGAGGCAGTCGTCCTTGGCCGCGATGTAGATGTCCACGTCGGGATGAGCCTTCTGGAGGGCTTCTATGCCTTCGGGCGCCGCTATGAGGCACATGAATATTATATTGACGGCTCCGCGCTTCTTTACGCAGTCGACCGCCGCTACGGCGCTTCCGCCTGTGGCGAGCATCGGGTCCACTATGTAGACGTGGCGCTTGTCGATATCGCCGGGCAGCTTGCAGTAGTACTCCACGGGCAGGTGTGTGTCGGGGTCTCTGTAGAGGCCGATGTGGCCGACCCTGGCGCCGGGAACGATGGAGAGCATCCCGTCCACGAAGCCGAGGCCCGCGCGGAGCACGGGAACGACCGCGATGTCCTCGCCCGCGAGCATCTTCTTGGTGGTCTTGCATATCGGCGTCTCGATCTCGACGTCCTTAAGCGGCAGATCTCTCGTGGCCTCGAAGGTCATGAGCGTTATAACTTCCTTGGCCAGCTCGCGGAATTCCTTCGTGCTGGTCTCCTTCATCCTCATGCGGGTGACTTTGTGCTGGATGAGAGGATGGTCGAACACCAATACTCTGCCGGTCTTTTTTTCCATTTTTCCCTCCTGGCGCGCCGCGCCGTTTGAAAAAGCTTTATGTATATATCCGGCCTTGGGCCGGGATATGTCCGTTTTCAGTCAGAGAGCGTTGAGCTTGTCGACGCGCCTCTGGTGACGGCCGCCCTCGAACTCCGCGTCGAGCCAGGCGTCGATCATCTCGCAGGCCTGCCCGGCCGTAAAGACTCTGCCTCCGAACGCGAGCACGTTCGCGTCGTTGTGGCGGCGGGCCATCTCCGCCATGAAGACGTTCGACGGCACCGCGCAGCGGACGCCGTGAACTTTATTAGCAGCCATGCTTATGCCAAGGCCGGTGCCGCAGCAGACTATGCCTCTGTCGGCTTTGCCGTTCACTACCGCCTCGCCGACGGCGACGCCGTATTCGGGGTAGTCCACGGACTCCTCGGAATAGCAGCCGAGGTCCTCGACCTCTATGCCGCGCTCCTTAAGGTGTTCGATTATGCCGAGCTTGAGCCCGTATCCGCCGTGATCGCTTCCGACAGCTATCTTCATCGCTATACCTCCACTATGTTATATCCCGCGGCTTTGAGCATGCGGTTCATTACCGAGTAGTTGACCGACTCCGACGCGGGCAGCGCCGACGCCAGTATGTATTCGCAGCCCTCTTCGTCGAGCCTTCTCAGGTCGGCGAACAGGTTCTCCGCGGCCGAAAGACCGTCCTCGTAGATCAGCGTGCCGGTGCGCACGCCCTTCGCGGAAAGCTCCGCGGCGCGGGCGCCGATCGCCCGCCGGACGTTTTCGGGCGGGCCCGAAAACAGGGCCATCGCGGCCCGCGGGGCGTAGTGCCGGTACTTCATTCCGGGCGCTCTGGGCACGAGCCCCGCGTCCGGCGGGCCGGTTATCGCCGGATCGTATCCGCACGGAACTCCGAGCACCTGCGATATCCTCTCCGGAGTTATGAGCCCCGGCCGCAGTATCGCGGGGGCCTCCTCCGTAAGATCCACTATCGTCGATTCGATGCCGCCTATGCAGGGCGGCCCCTGTATTACGGCGTCCACCTTTCCGTCGAGGTCCTCCGCCGCGTGCTCCCAGCGCGTGGGGCTCGGCCTTCCGGATATGTTCGCCGACGGCGCGGCTATGCCGACGCCCGAATATTCTATGAGCTTCGCGACCGCCTCTCCCGCCGGGCAGCGCAGCGCGACCGTCTTAAGGCCGCCTGTCGTCTCGTCAGGCACGACGGGCTTCTTCGGAAGCACCATCGTGAGCGGTCCGGGCCATATCGCCTCCGCGAGCTTTTCGGCGCTTTCGGGAAGCTCCGCCGCGTAGCGCCGGGCCATCTCCGCCCCCGTCACGTGGACTATGAGCGGATTGTCCGAAGGTCTTCCCTTTGCCGCGTAGATCGCCTTAGCGGCAAGCGGATCCTCCGCGTTCCCGCCGAGCCCGTACACAGTCTCCGTAGGAAACACCACGAGCCCGCCGTCCTTTATTATGTCCGCCGCGAGCCGTATGTCGCTGTCCTGTGTCGAAAGATAACGGGTCTTCATCCGGCTGCCTTAGAAATTCTTCATCTTCTCGGCCTGCTCGTTCGTTATGAGCGCGTCGATTATATCGTCCATGTCGCCGTCCAGGAAAGCGTCGAGCTTGTAGAGCGTGAGCCCGATCCTGTGGTCGGAGACCCTTCCCTGCGGGAAGTTGTACGTGCGTATCCTCTCGGAGCGGTCGCCGCTGCCGACCTGCGTCTTGCGCAGCTCCGACTGCTCGTCGTGCTGCTGCTGCTGATAGAACGCGTACAGCCTCGACTTCATCTCGTTGTAGGCCTTTTCCTTGTTCTTCAGCTGCGACTTCTCGTCCTGGCAGCTTACCACCAGTCCTGTCGGAAGATGCGTCAGCCTGACGGCCGAATCCGTCATGTTTATGTACTGGCCGCCGTGACCGGAGGCCCTGAAGGTATCGACCCTGATGTCGTCCCAGCGCAGATCCACGTCGACGTCCTCGACCTCGGGCATTATCGCGACCG
>JAEEVI010000094.1 GCA_016287035.1 Bacillota bacterium | reverse complement strand
GACAGTTATGCACATTTGGCTGCACATAACATATTACGCCAAATGAACGCCTTAATATGTTAGCATAAGCCCCCCTGCCGCGCAAGTGGTTTTTTGAGTTTTTGACGCGGCCGCTCAAAGTTTGCGGGCGCGGAGGACGCGAGGGCGCCCGGCGAGGTCCGAAAGGACCTCTGACCCGGCAAGGCGGGCCTTTCCGGCCAGGCCCAGGGCTGCCTCTCCCTGGTCGTCGCCGATCTCCATCAGCAGCAGCCCGCCGGGCGCCAGCCTTTCCGCGGCGCCGCCGAGTATGCGCTCTATTATATCGAGTCCGCTCTCGCCGCCGTCGAGCGCGAGGCGCGGCTCGTAATCCCTGACCTCCTTCTGCAGCCCGTCTATCACGGCCGAAGGGATATAGGGGGGATTGCTCAGCAGCAGGTCGAACGTCTCGCCCTCCGGCAGAGCGCCGTAAAGATCGCCGCGCAGGAACCTTACGTCCAGCCCGTAGCTGCGCGCGTTGCGCCCCGCCACGTCCAGCGCGGCGTCCGATATGTCGGCCGCCGTCACCTTCACCCTGTTTCCCGAGGAGAATATATCCTCGCTCTTGGGGCTTCCGGCGGCCCGTCCGGCGCTGACCGCGCCCGTCATGGCGCAGGCGAGCGCTATGCAGCCGCTGCCCGTGCACAGATCCAGCACGCGGACCTCCTCCGCTCCGGCCGCGAGCCGCGAAGCGATATCCTTCGCGGCGGCCTCCGCGAGCACCTCGGTCTCGGGGCGAGGCACGAGCACGCTGCCGTCGACGTAAAGATCCATGCCCATAAAAGAGGCCCTGCCGGTGATATACTGGACCGGCTCGCCCGAGAGCCTTCTCTTTACGTATCCTTCGAATAAAGCGAGGCCTTTCCCGTCCGTTATCTCCTCGCCTCCGCGGAGCACGAGCCATAGCCTGTCGCATGAAAACGCGTCGAGAGCGAGCAGCTGAGCGTCGCTTTCGGCGCAGTCGATGCCGGCCGCGGAAAACGCCGCGGCCGCGTCTTTTATCAGTGTCTTAAGATCCGCCATCAGTTCTTCTTTCCGGCTTTCTGCTTCTTTTCGCGGTATGCCTGCGTGGCGGCCTCGTCCTTCTCCATCGTCCCGTCCGGCTTGATCCTGCCTACCCAGTAATCGACCGGCAGCTCCGGATCCTCGTGGGACGGGAGCACGGCGTTCATCGCCGCTATCGCGACCTCGAGCTGGTCCTCGCTCGGTTCTCTCGTCGTGAGCTTCTGGAGCATTATCCCCGGTATGCTGAGCGCCTTTACGCAGGCGTTGTTGTGCCTTCCCGTAAACTGCAGGACCTCGTAGGAGATCCCCGCTATCACCGGTATCAGCAGCAGCCTCGATACGAGCCTCACCGCGAGGTTAGGCCAGCCGAGGAAGCTGAATATCAGAAGGCTTATGATCATCACGAAGACCATGAAGCTGGTCCCGCAGCGCGGGTGGAGCGTATAGAACGACTGCGCGTTCTGCGGCGTCAGCTCGAGCCCGTTCTCGTAGCAGTGTATCGTCTTGTGCTCCGCGCCGTGGTATTCGAACGTCCGGCGGATGTCCGGCATCCTGGCTATGAGCGCGATATACGCGACGAACATAGCTATCCTGAGCACGCCCTCCGCGAGGTTCAGAACGAAGCTGTTCGCGACGCCGGCCTTTCCCAGAAGGCTTATCAGCCACGTCGGCAGAAGTATGAAGCCTCCGACCGCGAGCACTATCGCCAGCACGACGGAAACGGTGACCGTGAGCTTCGAAGCCGTCTCCTCGTCGAAATGCTTCTCGATCCACAGATCGAGCTTGTCCTTTTCGTATTTCTCCGCGTCTCCGCCCGCCGCTTCGAGCACCTCGGCCGCGTACAGCAGCACGTTCGTTCCCGTCACGAGCGAGGACACGAAGGCCGCGACGCCGCGTATTATCGGCCACTTCTTCCACTTTCCGGGAGCCGGAAGCGGCTCGACGGTCAGATTGATGTCGCCGGACGGCTCGCGGACCGCGACGGCGAGGGCGCGGCTCCCGCGCATCATCAGCCCTTCGAGGACCGCCTGTCCGCCGACCTTCGTGGGCGCGGCGTTCTTCATGAATATCCTGTTGAGATCCATTCTGTTTTCCTAAATCCTGGTCTTTCTGAACTTTTCTATGAACTGCGCGTTCGTGCGCGACTGCGCCAGATCCATGACGATCCTCTCCGTCGCCTCCTGGACGCCCCAGTCCGCGACAGCCCTGCGCATCATCCAGACGGCCTCCAGCTCCTCCTGCGTCATGAGCATGTCCTCGCGGCGCGTGCCGGACTTGTTGAGGTTGATCGCCGGGAATATGCGCTTTTCCGACAGCTTCCTGTCGAGGTGCAGCTCCATGTTGCCGGTGCCCTTGAACTCCTCGAATATCATGTCGTCCATGCGGCTGCCGGTCTCGATGAGAGCCGTCGCCAGTATCGTTATGCTGCCGCCCTCCTCCGTGTTCCTGGCCGCGCCGAAGAACTTCTTGGGCTTATACAGCGCGCTGGGGTCGAGGCCTCCGGATAGCGTCCTTCCGCTGGGGGGCTCCACGAGGTTGTACGCCCGCGCGAGCCTGGTGATGCTGTCGAGGAGGATTATGACGTCCTTTCCCTGTTCGCAGAGCCTCTGGGCCCTCGCGAGGACCATCTCGGCCACCTTTACGTGATGCTGAGGCTGCTCGTCGAACGTCGAATATATGACGCGCCCCTTTATCGAGCGCTGCATGTCCGTGACTTCCTCGGGGCGCTCGTCGAT
>JAEEVI010000093.1 GCA_016287035.1 Bacillota bacterium | reverse complement strand
CATAATGAACGGCTTTGCCGACGGCACGTTCGATCCGGACAGGAACGCGTCGCGCGCCATGATAGCGCAGATGCTCTTCAACCTTGAGGGCGCCAAAGCCGGAGCGATCACCGACGCGTTCGGCGATGTGGACGACGAAGACTGGTACGCCGCCGCTGTAAGCTGGCTGGTCAGCAACGGCATCGCCAAGGGCCAGGGCGTGAATTTCGGCGCGAACGAGGACATAACGCGCGAGGCTCTTATACAGATGCTCTTCAACTATGCCAGGTTCAAGGGATACTACGTCAGCGCCAAGGGCGATCTTTCGCAGTTCTCCGACCGCGGTAAAGTGTCTCCCTGGGCCGAAGAAGCCATGAGCTGGGCTGTCGGCGCAGGCCTTTTGAACGGCCCCGGCGACGGAACGATAGCTCCGGACGGCAAAGCAACCCGCGCGCAGATCGCGGCGATCATAATGAGATTCTGCGAGTTCTTCGCGTAGACGTAAACAAAAGGATATGTTCCCTTTTCAAAACGAAAAAGACGGCGCCAGCCGTCTTTTTTCTGTGCGCCCTCTCCTTGCTATGCAAAATGCGGGGCTGCATACGCAGCGCCCGCACCTTGAAAAAAGAGTTTTAAGGACGTTATTACTTGAGCGCGTCGAATCCCCAGGAACCGTTCGGATCCATTTCCTTTACGGCAGCCATGAAAGCGTCGAAGGAATCGGAGAGGCCTTCGCCTACAGCATACTCATAAAAAGCCTTAGCATCTGCCATTCTCTTCGCGCCGATGGTGAGTGCGTCGGATCTTCTGATCTTGTCCATTACTTCTGCAGTTGTCATGTTCGTTACATCCTTTCTGAATTCAACAATTAATATACGTTGATATCCGGCGGAGCCGGTCTTTGACTGTTTTGTGTTTTCCCGGCGGAACCTAAGAAAACGTTTTCATAATTGGATTATACTATCTCGTCTTTTAAAGTTCAAGCGGATATCGGGAAAATTTTTGCGAAAGATCTACAGATCCCGCGGGCACGAGGCGACGAGCAGCGGACAGCAGTTGAGACGGTCCACGGAGCACAGATGGTACGATACGCCGTCGATATCCCCTTCGGGACCGTTCTTATAGGCGCTCTCGCCGTGAAGATGGCCGTATACGACCGTTTTGACGCCCGATGCCTTAAAAGCCTCGCAGAACGCCGATCTTCCGTCCGGGAACGCGGACGGCGGAAAATGCATCGCCCCGATGATGACGAACCGTTCGCCGCGCGCCATCGCGGCGTCACGCGCTTCGCGGGCGGGCTTCAGCGACATCTCGAGCCTGAGAAGCTCCCTTTCGTATACCCTGCGGTCCGTGTCCTCGCGGAAATCCTTGTCCTCGGGGCAGAGCCATCCCCTGCTCCCGGCTATCGCGAAGCCCTGTCCGATATACGCGTCGTTATAGAGAAAATCCACGTCCGGATAAAGAGCCTTCATCTTTTTGAGGCTGCCCCACCACAGATCGTGGTTGCCCTTCAAAAGCAGCTTGCGTCCCGGAAGCCCGCAGAGCATCCGGAAATCCTCCGCAGCCTCCTCCGTCTTCATCGCCCAGGAAAAATCGCCGGGGAGTATCACGAGATCTTCCGGGGCGACTATACGCCTCCAGTTCTCAGCGAGCCTGTCGAAATGGTTCACCCAGGCGCTCCCGAACATGTCCATCGACTTCTCTTCGCCTACGGAGAAATAGAGATGAAGATCGCCTATCGCAAATATGTTCATCCTTCCTCCTCCGGATCTTCGGGACCGGCGCCGAGACCTCCGCTTTCGGGGTCCTTCAGCGTCTGCATCCTTCCGAGCGTCCGCTGGATGCTCCTCGTCCTTACGCCTATGAGCTTGTCGAGCTCGCGGTTCGCGAGATCGATGCGCTGCTGCGTGAGCGCCAGGACGTCGGCGAACTTGTCGAATTCCGCCTTCACGTCGCCGAGGACCTTCCAGACCTCGCCGGAATGCTTCTGTATCGCAAGCGTGCGGAAGCCCGTCTGCAGGCTGTTAAGAAGCGCGGCCATCGTCGACGGTCCGGCAGTCATTACCTTGAACTCCCGCTGGACGAGCTCCGTGGCGCCCATGTTGACGGCTTCCGCGTACAGCCCCTCGAACGGGAGGAACATGACGGCGAAATCCGTCGTGTAGGGCGGTCTGATGTATTTGTCGTGGATATCTTTCGCGCTCTTTCTGAGAGCCTGCTGCAGGCGGCGCCTCGCCTCGATGATGAGATCGGGATCGGCGACCTCGTAGGCCTTCATCAGATAGTCGTACGCGTCCGCGGGGAACTTGGCGTCGATCGGAAGATATACCGTCTCATCGCCGCTTCCGGGCATCCTGACCGCGTATTCAACGCGCTCGGGCGCTCCCGGATACATCTGGGCGTTCGTGTCGTACTGGCCGGGCGCGAGTATCTGCTCGAGTATCGCGCCGAGCTGCACCTCTCCGAGTATGCCTCTCGTCTTGACGTTGGAGAGCACGCGCTTAAGATCCCCTACGCCCTCCGCAAGGCCCTGCATCTCGCCGAGGCCCTTATAGACCAGGTCGAGACTCGTGCGCACGGCCGAAAAGGACCGCGTGAGCTTGTCGTCGAGCGTCGTCTGGAGCTTCTCGTCGACAGTCTCGCGCATGCGGTCGAGCTGCCTGTCGACGGTCTCCCTGACGGCCGCGAGCTGCGCGTCCTGCCGGGCCGCGGAATCCGCGAGCGCCCTGTTTACGGCTTCGTAGGAGCTCCTGCTGAACTCCATGCTCTCGCGCCTCGTGTCCTCGAGGCTCCTGCGGACGCCCGAAAGCAGCACGGCAAGGATCACCGTGCATACCGCGAGGACGCATATAGCTGCTAATTCGATATATCCAAGATCTATGTCTGCCATCTGAGGAAAACGCCGCTAAAGCTTCCCTGCCCTCTGCAGATAATAGCGGCCCGTCTCGTTCGCCATAATGAGCGCGGCCTTTACCGTATCGAAGGTGACGAGGAACGGCTCGACGTGCGCTCTGGACTTCTCGCCGGAGATCCTCTCCGCGAGGAAGTTGATGTTCTCCTCGCTCTCCTCCGCGCCGAGCTGCGCGAGCGTCACAGGCTCGTCTATGGAGATGAGCCAGTTCACGATCTGCTCGAGCTCCTTCTGCGGAGCGTTCTCGAGGCAGAGCTGGACGACGATGCCGTACGCGACCTTTTCGCCGTGCATCGTCTTTCCCGTCTCGGGAAGACCGGTGAGAGCGCCGTGCACGGCGTGAGCGACGGAGGATCCGCCGTTTTCGAACTGCCCGCCGAGCAGGATATTGCATTCGATTATGTTCTCCACCGCGTCCGTGACGATCCCCTTGGAGACCGCGCGCAGAGCCTTCTCGCCGTCCGCCAGCAGAAGCTCCTTCACGAGCTTTGCGAGCGCGACCGTGGCCTTGGTGCGGCGGTAGCCCTTTCCGACGTAGTTGACGCCGTCGGCCTTCTCGTTGGCGAGGACCTCGTAGTATGTCGACATCGCGTCGGCCATCCCGGCCTTGAACATGCGTATCGGAGCTTTAGCCACGATCTCGCTGTCGACGAGCACCAGATCCGCGTTCCTCTTGTGGAACACGCAGCCGATGTATTCGTGGTCGTCCGTGTAGATGACGCTCATCGCGGAATTCGGAGCGTCCGTGGAAGCGGAAGTCGGGCAGATTATGATCGGAAGATCCATCGTCATAGCGACCATCTTTCCGGTGTCGAGGGTCTTTCCGCCCCCGACGGCTACGACGCAGTCGGCGCCGGCCTTCTTCGCGAGCTCCATGACCCTGTTGATCTCGTTGTAGCTGACCTCGCCGGTAAAGCCCTCGGCCTCGTAAGTCGACTCCGTTCCAGCGTAGATCCCCTCGAGCCTCTTGTTTATGCCTTCGAAGAGAAATCCGTCGATGATGTAGAACGCCTTTTTGCCGTATACCGACGTGTACATCTCGAGATTGTTATATTCGCCCGGGCCCTGTATGTACTTTGAGGGCGAGCCCCATGCCCTTGTCGTCGTCGTGACCATTTTTTCCTCCTGAAACATTGCTCCTGACAAGCGCCGCGCACCTGCGGCATTATTAAGTGATTATATATTATTTTGACGCCGCGGGCAAACGGCAAGTTGAAGGAGGCGGACAGCAAAAGACCCGGAAAGACGCGATGCTTTCCGGGTCCTGTGTTTCGTACGTCCGCCGGGCGCTTACGCGAGAGCCCAGGCCTGATTTACGGTGCGCTTGAAGTTGGCGATGATCAGTTCGGAAGTCTCGCCCTCCGCGAGAGGCCTTACCTCTCCGCTGAGTACGGGCATCTTGTCCGGGCCGATGAGACCGAGCTTCTTGAGCACTCTGAAGTAGTTCGCGACGTCCGCTATGCCGACCTCGCCGTTCGGATATCCGAATCTGGGCTGCAGATCGCCGTATACGAGATCGAGCTTGTTGTTGAACACGCAGTTTCCGATGTGGAACGCGGCGACGTAGTCCTTGAGAACGGGCAGCGTCTCTTCGGGCTTCTCGCCGAGGAGCGGGAAGTGAGACAGATCCGTGAGGAGCGCGAATCTCGGATAGCTCGGGCGAAGCATCTGGGAGATAGCGAGAGCGTCCTGGCAGGGTCCGATGAGGGCTTCCTTGTCGATGCTGCGGTCGAATACCTTAAGGGTGACGAGAGGATCGCCCATCTCCTTCGCTCTTTCGCAGATCTGGGAGAAGGAATCGGCGAGGCACTTCATGCTCTCTTCCTTGCTGGCGTCTCCGAGATACTTTCCGGAGGGGATCCTGACGGCGGTCGCGCCCATATCGTAAGCCTGCTTGAGGCAGTTGAAGATCGCCTTGACGGCTTTCTTTCTCTCGGCGGGATCAGTGTGGCTCAGGTTGAGCTTTCCCGGGAATACAGTCGGCTGGCAGGCGTAGACGACTTCGATCTGAGCGATCTCAGTGAGTCTGCGGACGCGGCTCCTGAGGAGAGGATCGCCTACTTTTCCGATCTCGATCGCGGTAAAGAAACCGTCTTCGCAGATCTTCTGGACGGTCTCAACGATGGGACCCTCGCCGTTTACGCACTCAGGAAACGCCTTGAAATGGACGATGCCGAGCTTTAGATTCCCGTAGATAGATTCATTCATGTCAAAACACCTCTTTCTTCATACGCAATGTATGACCTATGACAGAACTCGTTTCTAAATAGTGTGCAGCTTTCAATGGCGCAGGCCGTTTATCAGGATAGCTATGCCGTTCTCTATGTTCCACGGATCTCTGGGAAGCGTTATCTTCAGGATATATGAGAACAGTATGGCTATCACCAGTACCATCACAGCCGATATTATGAGATTCCTCAGCCAGTGCTTCGGCATCGCCAGGAGCATCATCCCGTAAATTCCGATGAACGCCCCGATTATAAAGCCGCAGTACTTGATGAGGATGATGCCGAGAAGGAATATGCCGAAGAAGATCATTATCTGCCCAAGCGGAGCGAGATTCGGATCGTTTGCCCTCTTGGCTTCCTTTTCGGGATCCACCTTCTCGATAAATATGAACAGTGCGCATATCGCCATCGCCGCGATCGTGATATAGGGTATGAGACGCGGACCCGGCTCGTAGGTTATGACGCTCTTCTTAAGGTTGATCGTCAGGTAAAGGAACAGCGCGCATATAGCCCATGTTACGAGGGCGATTATCTTGTTTGCTCTTTTCATGTGCGTCCTCCTTTACGACTCGGCAGCAGCCTTGCTGCGCTTTCTGGCCGCGCTGATCGCGGGCCTTACGATCATTATGACCGCGAGGACGAGGAACAGCAGGGATACGGGGCGCGTCACGAAGGTGAGATAAGATCCCTTCGAGATGACGAGCGCCTTTCTGAAGTTCTTCTCGATGATGCCGCCGAGAACTATGCCGAGTATGAGCGGTGTGGTCGGTATGCCGAAGCGCTTCATGAAGTATCCGATAACGCCGAATATGAACGCGATTATAATGTCCACATAGTTGAGATGGACCGCGAAAGATCCGACGATGACCATGAGCAGGATGAACATCATGAGGTAGATCCTGGGTATGTCGAGGACCTTTACGAACAGCTTGATGCCGTAGAACTGCAGTATGAGGACCAGCAGGTAAACGATTACCATGCTGATGTATATCGCGTACACGAGGCCTCCGTTGTTCTGGAAGAGCAGCGGTCCGGGAGCGAGCCCGTGGATCATGAACGCTCCGAGCATGATGGCCGTGGAGCTGTCTCCGGGGATACCGAGCGTGAGCAGCGGGATCATGGCGCCGCCCGTTACCGCGTTGTTGGCGGCTTCGGGAGCCGCGATACCTTCCATGACACCGGTACCGACTTCGGGATTGCGCTTCTTCGCGCGGTCGTAGGCGATGAAGCAGGATATCGGACCGCCCGTTCCGGGGATGGCTCCGATGCCCGTGCCTATCGCCGAAGAGACGATCAGCGTGCGCATGCATTCCTTCATTTCCTTAAGGCTCGGGAATGCCGTGCGGACCTTCTCGCCTTCGGCCAGCTTTACTTCGCCGGTCGGCCTTCCGGTGCGGACGCGCCAGAAGGTCTCTATGACCTCCGGCATCGCGAACGCGCCGATCATTACCGGCATTATGTCGATGCCGCTCTGGAGCGCCGTTATTCCGAATGTATATCTTTGGAATGCCATTACCGGATCGAGGCCTATCGTCGTGACGAGTATGCCCGCGAAGCCCGCGAGCAGGCCCTTTGCCATGCTCGACTCGCTAAGGCTGACGATGATCGACATTCCGAATACTACAAGAGCAAACTGCTCTGCGTTTCCTATTTTTAATGCAACTCTCGCTACAGGTTCTGCAACGAGCATAAGAACTATAAGACTGAATATGCCGCCGAAAACAGATGCGACGACAGCCATACCCAAAGCCTTTGGCGCCTGTCCCTTCTGCGCCATGGGATAACCGTCAAGTACGGTAGCCGCTGCGGATGGCGTTCCCGGAATACCGAGGAGCACCGCGGAGATCGCGCCGCCGGACATGCCTCCCGAGAATATGCCGATAAGAACGGCAATGGCGGAGACGTTGTCCATTCCGAACGTAAAGGGTATCATTATGACAAGGGCCGTGCTGAAGGTAAGGCCGGGAATAGACGCGAAGATCATTCCCAGGATCGTGCCCACGAGCATCCAGAAGATGTTGGTCAGCGTGAACGCAAGTGAAAAGCCCTCAATTAAATGTGCGAGCATGCTCTCCCCCCTCAAAGATAAAGCGGTCTATTAAAGGCATGGGCGCTTACGCGCCCATGCCTTTAAATGGTTTAAAGAACTACTGCTTGAGTCCGATCTTGACCATGATGTCGGCAACGAGCTGGTCGTCGCTTGCCATCAGGGCATCGAAATCATCGCCGCCCATCGGAGCGACTTCTACGCCGTTCTCAGCACAGAAGCTGAGGAATTCGGGATCCGCAGCAGCCTGCAGGAAAGCGTCCTCGAGGACATCTACGACTTCCTGGGGAGTGCCGGCCGGAACGGTGATGCCTCTCCACATCGTGAGGTCGAGGTTGTAGCCGAGCTGCTTCATCGTCTTGACGCCGGGGAGCTGTTCGCTGCCGTTGCCGCCGATGAGAACGAGAGCTGTCATCTCGCCGCCTCTTACCTGCTGGATTACGTCGAGAGCCATGTTCATCATAGCGTCGATCTGTCCGCCGAGCAGAGCTGTGGTGGACTCGTTAGCGTCGAGAGGAACGTGGTTTACTTCGATGCCGAGCTCATCGCAGAGAGCCGCAGCTACGAGGTGGTTGAAGGAACCGATTCCGCTGTTGCCGATGCTCAGTTCGCCCGGGTGATCCTTAGCGTAGGCTACGAACTCGTCAAGCGTGGAGAATCTGCTGTCGCCGGCCTTGATAGCGAGACAGGAAGCTTCCTTGGTGATCATCGCTACGCCCTTGAACGCGGAGTAGTCCTGCTCCATGTTGCCCTGGTGATATACAACGTTGATGGAGGTGGAGTTCCAGCAGATGTTGTATCCGTCAGGATCGGTACCGAGTACGTACTGGTAGCCAACGGCACCGCCGCCGCCCTTTCTGTTGTTGCAGACGATGGGCTGTCCGAGGATAGCGGACGCCTTGTCGGCGAGGAGACGGCCTACGAGGTCGGCTGCGCCGCCGGCACCGAACAGAATGGTCATGTCGATGCTTCTCTGCGGGAAGTCGGTCTTGGGTGCTGCGGGTGCTGCGGGTTCTGCCGGAGCTGCGGGAGCCGCCGGAGCCGCGGGAGCTGCCGGTGCTGCGGGAGCTGCCGGTGCAGTCGTGCTGGTCTGCGATCCGCCGCATGCGGTCATGCCGAGGATCAGTGCAAGTACGAGCACAACGCTGAGTAACTTTTTCATGTTGATTCTTCCTCCAGGCTTTCGCCTATCTCAAAAGATAATTATTTATGATCGCCCAGTGCGGTCACGCTTTTTATTGTAACACTTAACCGCACTGAGTTCAATCCTGGACAGAATGCTTGCAGCCTACTCCATCGTGATGACGACCTTGATGGCGCCGTCCTTGCGGTTGATGAAGGTCTGATAACCCTCTTCGAACTGCTCGATCGGGAACTGGTGAGTCATGATCGGCTTCGCGGTCGCGAGACCCTGGGACATGACGGACAGAGCCCTCTTGCAGTTGTTGCCGCCCTCGCCGCGTACGGAGTGGATCTGGATGCCGTTCTGTACGGCGTAGTCGAGACGCGCGGTGACGGGGTTCTTGTAGAAGGATACCATGGTCATGACGTGACCTCTCATGCATCCTCTCATGCACAGATCGAAGCTCTCGCTGTTGCCGGCGCAGTCGTAAGTGCGCTCGCAGCCTCTGCCGTCGGTCAGCTTCATGATCTCCGCGAGGACGTCCTCGACCTCGTTGATGTTGATCGTGATGGCGCCGAGATCTCTGCCGATCTTAAGACGCTCTTCGCGCGTTCCTACGAGGATGATCTTGCCGGCGCCGACGCTCTTGCAGGCCTGGACCATGGAAAGACCGATGGGGCCGGGGCCTACTACGAGGCAGGTGTCGCCCGCGATGTATCCGCCGGACATATCAAGAGCCCACATAGCGCAGCCGAGAGTCGTTACGTATGTAGCGTCTACGAAGTTGATGTTGTCGGGCAGCTTGTATACGGAATTGATGTGGTGTACAGCGTATTCAGCGAATCCGCCGTCTCTCGTCATACCGGAAGCGATCTGGCCCTTCTCGCCGTGGTTGAGGCAGGAAGTATAACGACCCTCGACGCAGTTCTGGCAGCGGCCGCAGCCCTTGTGAGCCTGAACGGCGATCCTGTCGCCTACCTTGAACTCGTCTACGGTCTCGCCGAGCTCCACGATCGTGCCTGCCCACTCGTGACCGGGTGTGAACTGACCGTAGGGGGGCATCTTGGGCATTCCCTTGGTGCGGATCTTGACGTCCGTTCCGCAGATGCCGCAGGCGGCGACCTTTACGAGGACTTCTCCGGGGCCGGGATGGGGAACGGGCTTGTCGGTGACCATTCTCATGTCGTCGGGCCCGTAGAGGATCATAGCCTTCATTGTCTTGGGGATCTCATAAGTCATGT
>JAEEVI010000092.1 GCA_016287035.1 Bacillota bacterium | reverse complement strand
CTCGAACGTCAGACCTGAAAGCTCCAGCTTCTGCATGTGCGGAACGGCCGTAAGCTCCGCGAAATTCGCGAAGTCGGGTATATCTTCCGTCTCCGTGACGGGCAGCTGCGCGGGCTTTCCGTCGACGAGCGCGGTGAAGCCTTCCGGCAGCCATATCTCGTACGAGAGCCCGGACTTTATGTCGTTCGAAGTGAGCTGCGAATCCGCCGTTCTCGGGAACGCGTATTCGACCGCCCAGTCGGAGATCGTCATGATGCCGATGATGGCGCGCGCGTCGGACTGGTCGAGGCATACGGTGAGGAACTGCTCCCCGTCGGAAGTCAGGTTGTAGACGGGATGCGCCGTGTCGTAGCTGTAGGGATCCGGCTCGGCCGCGAGCTCGCCAGAGATCTTCGCGTAGAAATCGGCCTTTCGGGCGGCCGGATCGCCAACGCTCTGCGAAAAGCAGTGCTTTTCCAGATACTCTCCGACGGCGCCGTCGTCCGCGGAAGCGTTCTTTACGAGCTCCAGCACGTAGTTCGAAGAGTCGCTCGCTTCGAATTTTATGAGCGACGCGCGGATATACCTGTATACCCCGAATATAGCGACGGCGAGTATGAGGACATATATAAGATAGCCCTTCCAGAAGGTGAAGCCTTTGCCCTTTTCCTTATCAGCGTATCTGTCCGATCTCACTGCGCGTCACCTCCCATCACGACGAAAGCCGTCGGGAGCTTCCAGGACGCGTTAGCGTAATAGAGCGTCACGCTCGTCATGAGATAATCGTCTCCGTAATACATGCACGAGGAGCTGCCGCCGTCCAGATTCGCCGCGTTGACGGCTCCGAACTGCAGCATCACGCTGATAAGATCCGACGCTGTCGCGCCGAGATGGCCCGCGGAGCCTCTTCCGTCCGTGACGAGCAGCAGTATGGCGCCGTCGCTCCTCTGGCCTATCACGGTCCTGGGATTCGCGCCGGAGCCCGCTCCGTTGAGCTCTCTTGCCTCGCCGTTTATTATGAGCGGTACGAAGTGGTTGTTCGCGTCGGACGCTTCGTCCTGGAACGCGACGCAGTCGCGTATGCCCTCGTCCTTTATGAACTGCTCCAGTTTCGCGGGCGACCAGCCCTCTATGTTCTCTATGCGGAGGATATCCTTGTCGTCGAGTCCGATGAGGTAGAGCCCCGCCCAGCCGCTCGGCTTGTTGAGCTGTATCTCGCCCTCGGAGACGCATACGCCGTAGGGGCTTCCGCCCTTGTTCTTGTCGGCGGCGTAGAGCCCGCCGTTGACCCCGGCGACGGCTCCGCTCTCCGCGACGAGCTTGTCGAGCTCCTTGCCGTACTCCGTCCACGGATACGTCGTCGCGACCTTTACCTTTGAAGGATCCTTTACGATCATCATAGTCGCGTAGAAGCTCCTTCCGTTCACCTCCGCGATCTCTATGCCGTTCTCGTCGAAATTGCCCTCTTTTTCGACCTCTGTGTCGATGAGGGTCTCGTCTATGTCGGTATCCATCTGCTTCATCGAGGTCTTCGCGACGATCTCGTTTATCTCGTCCTCGCTGAGGAACATCGACGCGATGAATTTGAGGTTGCCGCTCTCGAGCACCGTAGTGACGAGCGTGTTCCTCGCGGTGAGCGACGGACCGTTGACGATCGTCGCGATTATTATGAGCAGAGCGATGACTACGGCCGCGACAGTCGTCGCGAGGACGAGGAGCGTCCTGGGGATGAGCTTCCTTACGAGCTCCTTTCTCTTCTTCTTTTTCGCGCGCCTTTCAGCTCTTATCTGCTGGCTTGAAGTCTCCAATTACGATGTTTCCTTTCGGGTAATATAATAAAATATTATAACATAAAAAAGCCCGCGGAAAACTCTGCGGGCTCTTTTACATGAGCAATTCTGTAAGCCGGGTTCTGTATTAGACGATCATCTTTCTAGGCCTGCCGTCGCCGACAGGCTCAAGCGACCTACCTTCCGGGAAGCGACGGGCCGCCGCCTTTCAGGCACTTCGCGCACGCGCGGTTACCTCCCTTGCCGGTCTTGCTCCGGATGGGGTTTACACTGACGCCCCCCGTTGCCGCGGGGCCGGTGAGCTCTTGCCTCGCCTTTTCACCCTTGCCCTTTTACAGGCGGTTCTTTTCTGTTGCACTTTCCTTAGGGTCGCCCCCACCTGCCGTTAGCAGGCATCCTTGCCCTGCGGAGCCCGGACTTTCCTCAGATCCGGCCGTTGAGCCGGACCCGCGACCGTCTGGATTACTCATGCAGCAGGATTGTATCACAAAACGCGCTCTTCTGCAAAGCGCGGCGCGGCGTTATTCCGTCATCAGCGCGATGAGCAGGCTGCTGAGATCGGCGGGATCGTCGACAGGCAGCCCGCTGATCATCCTGGCGTCGTAATAAAGGAGCCTGCTGTACGACGCGAGCTTGTCCCTGTCCTGCTCGTAGAGAGCCTTGAGCTTATCCGCGACAGGATGACCGAGGTTTATCTCAAGCACGAGCTCGGCCTTCACCTTTTCGTCCTCGCTGCCCGGCATCCTGTTGAGAGTCTTCTCCATGTTCGCGGAGAGCCCGCCGCCGCTCGAGATGCACGCCGGATGATCCTTGAGACCGCCCGTGAACCTGACAGCGCTGACCTTCGCGATGCTGTCCTTCATGAAGGTAAGCATGTCTTTGCACGCCTCGTTCTCCTTCTTTACGGACTCCTTCTCCTCTTCGGTCCCGATGCCCGCCTCGTCGCTGCAGACGTTGACGAACGGATGCCCGTCGTATTCGCCCAGCGAGATGAGCGCGAATTCGTCGACGGGATCGCAGAGATAGAAGACCTCGTAGCCCCTGGCGACAGCCGCCTCGACCTGCGGGAGCATCGATACCTGCTCCGCGCTGTCGCCCGGCGCGTAGTAGATGTCCTTCTGCCCGTCCTTCATCCTGAGGGCGTATTCCTTCAGCGTCGCGTTTTCTCCGTTGAAGGAGGACCTGAACATCACCAGATCCTGCAGGGCGTCCTTGTGCGTGCCGTAATCGGCGTAAAGACCGTATTTCATCCTGCTTCCGAACGCGGAGAAGACCTTTTCGTACTTCTCTCTGTCCTTTTCCATAAGCTCGAGCAGCCTGCCCTTTATCTTCGCTTCGAGGTTCTTGGCGATGAGCTTTAGCTGCCTGTCCTGCTGCAGCATCTCCCTGGAAATGTTCAGCGAAAGATCGGGGCTGTCGACTATGCCCTTGACGAAGCCGAAATAGTCCGGCAGAAGATCACTGCACTTGTCCATTATCAGCACGCCGCTGGAATAGAGCTGCAGTCCCTTTTCGTAATTCCGCGTGTAGTAATCGAACGGCGCTCTCTGAGGTATGAAAAGCAGCGCGTCGTACTCGACCATGCCTTCGGTCTTCTGCTTTATGAAAGCCGCGGGATCCTCGAAATCGTAGAACTTCTCCTTGTAGAAGCTGTTGTAGTCCTCTTCAGTGACCTCGGACGCGGGGCGCTTCCAGATGGGCGTTATGCTGTTGAGCGTCGCGTCCTCCGTAACCGTCTCGTACTCGTCCGAGCTGCCTTCCTTCAGCCTGCGCGAGGTGACGGTCATCCTTATCGGATAGCGGACGAAGTCGCTGTACTTCTTTATGAGCGCGCGGAGCTTGTGCTCCTGCAGATATTCGCTGTATTTGTCGTCGTCTGTATCCTCCTTCATGTAAAGGGTGACGACCGTTCCGTTGCCCTCCTTTTCGCACGGAGAGACGGTGTATCCGTCCGCGCCGGAGGACTCCCACCGGAAAGCCTCCTCAGCGCCCCAGGCGCGGCTCTCGACGACGATCTTTCTGCTGACCATGAATGCGGAATAAAAGCCTACTCCGAACTGTCCGATGACGTCGACGTCGGCGCCGCTCTCGAGCCGGGCCTTGAACTCCCTCGAGCCGCTCTTCGCTATCGTTCCGAGGTCGTTTTCGAGGTCCTCCTTCGTCATGCCGCAGCCGTTGTCGCTTATCGAGAGCGTTCCGGCCTGTTTGTCGGCTGTTATGCGTATCTGATAGTCGCTTTTTTTGATATCGATCGAGGTATCCGTGAGCGAGCGGAAATAAAGCTTGTCTATCGCGTCGCTCGCGTTCGATACTATCTCTCTGAGAAATATGTCCTTGTTCGTATAGATGGAATTCACCATAAGGTCGAGCAGCTGCTTCGACTCGGTCCTGAACTGTTTCTTTGACATTTTGAATGCCTCCTTTTTTATCCGGATGAATTATAGCACCATGTTTAGCACTCGTCAACAGAGAGTGCTAAAAGCTACTGCCGGAGCGCAAATTAAAAGACCCGGCGCGAAAGCGCCGGGGGATCTGAAAGTCCGTGTAAGTTATATGATCCTGTCGAAGGGATTCTGATTGGAAGCGGCCTCGAACACGACGAGCTCCTCCTTCGCCTTGCGCCTGAGCTGAGACGCTATGTTCTGGGTGAAGAGCCACTCCGTGCCGAAATGACCGGCGTCGACGACGCAAAGACCGAGCTCTCTTGCCGCCTGCGCCTCGTGGTGCTTTATGTCTCCGCTCACGAAGACGTCGGCGCCGCAGGCGAGCGCAGCCTTATAGTATCCTCCGCCTCCACCCGTGCAAAGCGCGACCTTGCTGATCAGCCGCTGCGGTTCGCCGCTGACCTTGATGCCGCCCGGATGGCCGAGCGCCTCGTCGAGCCTGTCGACGAAATTCACGAAGAGGACCGGCTGGCTGAAATATCCGACCCTCGCCATCGCGGATTCGCGGAAATCGCCGTTTTCCGACGGAAGTCTCGAGATGTTTCCGAGCCCGAGGCGGTGCATTATATAGTCGTTGTTGCCGCTTCCCGCCGCGTCGAACGGAGTGTGCGACGCGTAGACGCTGATGCCCGCGCGTATCAGCCG
>JAEEVI010000091.1 GCA_016287035.1 Bacillota bacterium | reverse complement strand
TCGCAGATATGCCAGGCCGTGTACGAACTGCGACCCGCAGGAGCTTCCGGACGGGGCGGCAGTGTACGTGTTCGCTTCGGAGGGCAGCGCGTATCACAGAAAGAGCTGCGCGGCTGTTACTAAAGCGTATGAAAAGGTCAAAAATAGCGAAGCGGTCGCCGCAGGCTATACAGCCTGTTATTACTGCGCGAGATGACCGTCGCGGGGTAGAAAAGGGAGGGGATGTATTGTGACGGATCTTTCGGCCGCGCGCCGGGTCACAGTTGCGGAAGGAAGTATTCCGGAATACCAGCTGCTCGCCGCGGCGAGCGGAAGATGCGCGGCTATCGCGCGGTGCAGCATCGTCAGAGAAAGCGGAAAGACTGTTCTGTGCTTCGACGTTTCGGGGCTTGCGGATCTGCGGGCGTTTCTCTCGCGTGCTATGCCGCGCAGCGTCTGCGCGTCTCATCTGCGCGCGCTGTCCGCTGTCAGACTGATAGCCGAGAGCGTCGCTGCCGCGTCGGAATACCTCATAGAGCCATGTTATATAAGCCTCCGCGCGGAGGATCTGTTTTTTTTCGAAGGCAGGGCGATCCTTCTGCTGACGGGAGAAAAGCGCGAAGAAAACGTGGCCGAACGGCTGGCGCGCCTTTGCGGAGAGGTCGGAGACGAGCTGGGACCCGCGGCGTTATCCGCGGCGCGGGAGATAAGATCAGCGGGGGAGCTGCTCGCCGCCCGGAGCAGCGAAAGCATTCGCGCGATCATACGCTCGATAAGCCTTCGCGAGGCGGAGCTTTCGCTCTGATCAAAAAAGGAAAGACCGGAACATCAGTTCCGGCCTGAGCGCTCTTGCACCTTTAAGATATTATTCAGCGGATTCCTCTCTGGGAGCTCTGCGCTGAGCTTTTCTCTTTTCTCTGCATTCCTTGCATCTCTTAGGCTCGTTGTCGAAGCCCTTTTCCTTGTAGAATTCCTGCTCGCCGACGGTGAACACGAATTCCTTGCCACAGTCCTGACAAATCAATGTCTTGTCTTCCATGTCTTCCTGTCTCCTTACCGAGAAAATATGCGGATTAACGTCGACCTGCTGTCTGGCAAAAACGGCAGACCTCTGTTTCGTCTATTATGCCACGTATGGAATTTTTGTAAACACTTTTTTTCATAAACAATATCAAATTGCGTATGAAAATTTTTACATCGCGGAAAAGGATCCGGGAAAACAAAAGCGGAACGCCCGGTCTGGCCGGGCGCTCCGTCGGAAAAACCGATATGAAAAGCCTTATGCTTTTGCGGCGTATCCTTACAGGATGATCATTTCCTGCGGGAACTTGTGGATCCTCTCCGCGCCGTTCTCGGTCACGTAGAAGTTGTCGTTGATGTACGTGGTCTGAACGTCGTCGGTGAGGTAGGGGTGCAGCGAGCAGCACATTCCGGCTTCGATCGTCATGGTCTCGTTGCCGCGCGGATCCTCGCTCATGAACGCCGGGCGCTCGATGAGGTCGTAGCCCTGGGAGTGACCGTACAGACGGCCTTCCTTGCAGTATCCGAGGCCGGAAACGTACTCGTTGTACGCTCTTACGATCTCGAGTGCCGGTCTGCCCGGAGTGAGCATGTCGGCGGTGAGCTTCTGAGCGTCGATGCAGACCTGATAAGCCTTCGCGAGGGCTTCGCAGGGCTCGCCGAAGCTGAAGTTCCTGGAGGATTCGCAGTAGTATCCGCCCGGGCCGGAGACTTCGATAAGCAGTACGCCGTAGTCGCCTTCCTTGACGACTCTGTTCTGATACTGGAACGTCGGCATTCCGCAGGCTACGTTCTGGGGAGCCGTGCCGATGAACATCAGCTGCTCTTCGGAGCCCATGTTGGTGAGGAGCTCGACGAGCTGCGCTCTGATCTGCTGCTCGGTCATGCCGGGCTTCGCGATAGCGGAGAGAGCGGACCAGGCCGCGTCGTGGATGCGGGCGGTGTCTCTCATGCAGATCATCTCTTCGTCGCTCTTCATAGCCTTGAGCCAGTCGATCTCGTTGGTGACGTCTACGAATTCGACGCCGGGGAGCTTCGCCTGGAGCGTGAGCATGAGCTTGGTGGTGATGAACGCCTTGCCGCAGTAACCGATGCGCTTAGCGCCTCTGTTGCGGACGTACTCGACTACGAGAGCGTTCTCGGATTCTGCCGTGTAGTTGAGCGACGGGCAGAAGGGAGCGTACTTGATCTCCTTGACGCCGCGGAGCGCCCATGCGGGCACCTTGGAGGCGGAGGAACGGATGATCGTCATCTCGTCGTCCTTGGGGAAGAGTACGGTCATGTTGTAGTTATATTCCGCGGGGATGTCGGTGAACCATCTTACGTATCCGCCGAGATGGAGGTTGCTGCCCTGCAGGAAGATGAGGTCGAGATCGTTATCGATCAGAACTTTTCTTGCCGCGTTCCAGCGTCTGTTCAGTTCCTGATCAGAGATGGGACGTCTTACTCTTTCGTTGGTGATCATGTTGATTTCTTCCTCCTTTCTTAGTATGTTCTCTGGACTTCGCGGAGCGCCTTGGTGATGCGCTTTGCGCCGTCGCCTTCGATGATGTAGCTGTCTGCGCAGTACGCGGCCGTGCAGCAGTCTACAAGGCTTGTATTGATAGCGATGCTCATGTCGGCAGCGATCTTCATCGTCTCGCCGGGCTGTACGCTGGGTCTTTCGACGTTGTCGTAGCCCTGGCCGTAGGCGAAGACGCCGTCCACTGCGCAGTATCCGTTATCCTCGAGGTACTTGTTGTAGTCCGCGAAGACTGCCTGGGGATCCGCGCCGGGTACGAGCTTGGAAGCGAGGTAGTCCTGAGCGTCGAGAGCAGCTTCCCAGTCCGCGATCATCGCGGGGGTCGGATCCTGATCTACGCAGAACAGCCTGCCGATCGTCGTGAAGAATCCTCCCGGACCGGAGCAGGAAAGGCGAACGTAGAGCTGATCGCCGGCCTGAAGTGTCCTGTTCTGGAAGAAGCTGGAGTAGGGCGTGAGCTTTTCTCCCTGCGGAGCGCTCGCGATGATGATGATCTGCTCTTCGCCGCCGAGAGACGCGTGCATCTGCTGGAGTCTGGAGCGGAGCTCGTATTCGCGTACGCCTGCGTGAGCGAATGCTCTGACGTATTCCATAGTCTTGTCGAGAACAGCGGCGGACTTCTTTACGAATTCGAGCTCGTCGCCGCTCTTGATCGCGCGGATATCGTCGAACATGCTTGAAGCGTCTACGATCTCGAGATCCGGGCAAAGCTCGTGGATCGTTTCGTAGTAGTTCCAGTAGAACATGGAGTAGCCGGCGATAGCGATCTTCTTCGCGTTGTTCTCCTTAGCGTAGCGGGCTACGAACTGGCCTTCCCAGGTGTTCGTGTAGTTGAACGGTGAGAAGTACGGCGCAGCGTCGTAGGGCTTGCCTATACGGAGCAGGTGCGAAGGCGGATAAAGATCGAGCGGGGGTCCGCTGCAGGCGATGTACCTTACGGGGCTGTCCGCCGGAAGGATCGTCGACTGCGGGTAGTTGTTCTCAGCCGTCGTGTCGGAGACGTAACGGTTGCATCCGCAAAGGTACTGAGTGATGTTCTGCGAAACGAGGAAGTCTATCTGTTCCTTCTGCATCGCTTTCTGCAGCTCAGCGGCTCTGCGTTCAAGCTCCCTTGTGGGGATAGGCGATTTCAGTCTTTCATGAAACACTTCTGCCATTTCATTTCCTCCTTATGATTTTTATTCCGTCAGGAATATATTGTCCGAAAGTATAATAACTGCTTTTTACAACGTTGTTCGTTCCGAACGGAACGAACAACATTTTATTTTTTCAAATATGCTATAATCATTAAAAGGCCTATGCACCGAACTTTCGAAGCGGTTTTCGACGCGCGTGATACAGATATGGATAAAACGACAGACGAAAAGATCTACATAACAGGTCACCTCAATCCCGATACCGATTCCGTATGCGCCGCGGTGGCGTACGCGGAGCTCAAGAGGGCCCGCGACGGCGGCTGCTATACCGCGTGCAGGGCCGGCGAACTGTCTCCCGAAACGAAATGGGTGCTCGAAAGATTCGGTATCGAGGAGCCGCCTCTGCTCGAAGACGTCTCCCCTCAGATAAGCGACGTGGATCTCGCCGAAGTCCCGGGGATCGGCCCCGGCGCGACGGTCCGCGAAGCCTGGGAGAGCATGAAGGAGGCGGACGTCCAGGTCCTGCCGGTCCTCGGAAGGAGAAGGAGGCTCCTGGGCATAATCATACTCAGGGATATAGCGATAGCGTCCATGGACAACATGGATACGATGGTCCTGTCAAAGGCTAAGACGACGTTCGCCAACATCGCCTCGACCCTCGAAGGACGCGTGGTATGCGGCGATCCGCAGTCCTCGATGGAGGAGGGCCACATAGTCGTCGGCGCCGGAGACCATAACGCGATAAGGGAGAAGGTCAGAAAGGGCGATCTCTGCATACTGTCAAACAGGACGGTATCGCAGATGGCGGCGATAGAGAGCGGAGCCTCGTGCCTCGTCGTGTGCCTTTCGGCCGACATCCAGGAGGATATAATAGAGTACGCCAAGGAGAACGGCTGCGTGATAATATCCACGCCGTTCGACACGTACAGGGCGGCGAATTACATAAACCAGAGCATCCCGGTGCGCCAGTACATGCTCTCGCAGGGAGTCCAGCTGATGCATCTTTCCACGCGGATAGAGGACGCGCTGGCGGTGATGAAGAAGGCGCCGTTCATAAGCTTTCCCGTGCTTGACGGCGACGACGGCTACTGCGGCATGATCTCGCGGCGCGCGCTGATGAACCACAGGCGCAAGAAGCTGATACTCGTGGACCACAACGAGTTCGATCAGGCGGTG
>JAEEVI010000090.1 GCA_016287035.1 Bacillota bacterium | reverse complement strand
GCCGGCATCCCGAGGAACCTCATACCCGTGCCGTTGAGGATAAAGGCGGTTCCCACATGCCACGCGCAGCACAGCGCTGTGACTGCCAGGGTCCCCTTTATCTCGCGGACGCATTGCTCGTGCTTTTCCCTGTTTGTCATTTTATTCATTTTTAACTTCCTTTCCGGTCGCCCGGCGAGAGCCTGGACGCCATAAACAGAAAATACGGATCGTACCGGTCGGGCGGGCCGCGCGCGGCGCCGCCTCTATATTATCTTATCGACCCTGCCGCGCTCCTTCTCCGGGATGACGGCGCCGGGCACCGTCTCCGCGAGGTTCGTGCAGTGATCGCTTATGCGCTCGAGGTCGGATATTATCTCCGTATATACTACTCCCCCGCGCGGGTCGCAGGCAACGAATTTGAGCCTTTCTATGTGGTCGTTGACGAGCTTGGCGCTCAGCTGGTCGATCTCCTCCTCGAGCACCTCGACCTTCTGCTGCAGCTCTACGCTGCCGGTCCTGAACGCCTCGACGGCCATGCGCACGTTGCGGACGGTCATCTCGCCGAGCTGCGAGAGGCCCTGCATCGCGATGTCGCTTATGACTGTCTTCTCCTGCAGCATGAGCCGCGTGTAGCCGGCTATGTTCTCCGCGTGATCGCCTATGCGCTCGAGATCCTTTACGGCGCCCGAGAGCGTTATGACGTCGGCCGCGTCGCTGTCGGAGAGGCTGCGCGTCTGGAGCCCCAGTATGTAAGCGCCGAGCTCGCGGTCGAGATAGTCGATCACGACTTCGACGTCGTAGACCTGGTCGGCCAGCGACTCGTTGTGTTCGAGGAACGCGCTGACGGCGCGCTCGAAGTTGTCGGAGCAGATATCCGCGAATCTGAGGACCTCCTGCTTGGTGAGCGATATGATCGCCGCGGGGCCCTTGGTCATGTCGTTCGAAACGTAGAGCAGCTTCTTTGAGAGCAGCTGTTCGTCCGGATCGTCCGGCAGGAGGTTCGTGAAGACCTTCGCGATCGGCCTTATGAACGGGAACAGCAGGACCGCCGTCACGACGTTGAAGCCGAGGTGAAGGTTAGCTATCTGGCGCGAGAGATCCGTGGGGGACAGCGACTCTATCAACAGGAGCAGCCGCGGGAACACCAGGATTATCGCGGAAAAAACGGCTACGGACAGCAGCTTTACGGCGAGCTCCGCGTAAGCGGCGCGCCTGCTGGCCCTGTTTCCTCCGAGCGAGGAGATTATCGCGGGAGCCACCGCTCCGACGTTCATGCCCATGACCATGAAGACCACCGAGCTCAGCTCCAGCGGCTGCGTCATGGTCGACGCGAGCGCCGAGCCGGCCATTACCTGAAGGATACCGACGGCAGCGGACGAGGACTGGAGGACGAACGTGAACAGGAAGCCGAACAGCAGCGACAGCAGCGGATTCCTGAAGTTGTTCAGGAACGCGAAGACGAGGCCGCCGAGCTCCATGCGCTCTATGGCTTCGCCCATCAGGTAGATGCCCATGAACAGCGTTCCGAAGCCGAGAACGACAGCGCCGACCTTCTTTACCGCGCGCTTCTTGATGAAAAGGTAGAGGACCATGCCCACGAAAAGGATGAGCGGGGCCCAGGGATCGATGTCGAAAGCGATGATCTGCGCGGTGACGGTCGTACCGACCGATGCGCCGAGCATTATGAACAGACCCTGCGCGAGCTGCATCAGCTGCGCCTGAATGAAACCGACGACCATTACCATCGTGGCGCCGGAGCTTTGGATAAGGGCGGTGACGACCGCGCCGGTGATGACCGCCAGCGCGCTCCTGGAGGTAGTCCTTTCGAGGATGCCTCTGAGATTTCCTCCTAACGCCTGCTCGAGGCCCTGCGACATGAAGTTGATCCCGAAAAGGAACATCCCGATGCCGCCCAGGAGGAGAAATACATGATAAGCGTATTCCAATTCGATTCCTCTTTAACGTTCAAACTGCAACTTTTTCACAACTATACTATAGCAAACGCTTTGTAAAATGTAAAGGACGCGGGGGATGACGCAGACCGCCCGGTCCCTTTCGGGACCGGGCGGTCTGCAATGTTGCACTATTTAGCGGCCTGCGCTCTGTCTTCACAGGCCTGTTCCATGGTTTAAGGATACGCCTGCGAGCAGCCTTTTTCCGTGACTTTGTCGCATTTGAGGAGAAAATATCGAAAAAATTTTTCCGACCGGCGGCGCGCCGGAGCTTTACAGCGCGTTCGCTATATCGGCGAACTCCTGAAGGCTCAGCGTCTCCGCGCGGCGCTGCGGATCGATGCCCGCAGCCTCCAGCAGGCGCGCCGCGCCCGCCTTGTCCAGACCCCGAAGGCCCGTCAGGCTGTTGCCGAGCGTCTTCCTGCGCTGCGAAAAGCTCTGCTTCACGACCTCGAAGAACGCGTCCTCGTCCTTAAGCCCGACGGGGGGCTGCTTCCTGACCGCGAGCTCTATGACGGCCGAATCGACCTTTGGGCGCGGGCTGAAGAGCTCCGCGGGAACGTCGCGCACGAAGCGCACGTCCGCGTAGTAGCTGACCGCGGCCGTCACGGCGCCGCAGCTGCGGCTGCCGGCGCCGGCGCAGAGCCTCTCCGCGACCTCCTTCTGGACCATCACCGTGAAGTTCTCGACCGGAAGGCGTGCCTTGAGGACCTTCATGAGGATGGGCGTCGTTATGTAGTAGGGCAGGTTGCCGAGCAGGCGCACGGCGCCGAGCCCGCCTCTTTCTTCTTCGATGAGCGCCGAAAGATCCGTTTCGAGCACGTCGGCGTTTATTATCTTGACGTTGCCGTACGTGCAGAGCACGTCGCGCAGTATGGGTATCAGCTTTTCATCGATCTCTATCGCGACGACCTTTCCGGCCGCCTCCGCGGCGGCGGCGGTCAGCACGCCCAGACCGGGTCCTATCTCTATGACAAGATCGTCCGGACCGGCTCCGCTGGCTGCGACGATGTCGTCTATCACCTGCATATCCGTCAGGAAGTTCTGGCCGAGAGCCTTC
>JAEEVI010000089.1 GCA_016287035.1 Bacillota bacterium | reverse complement strand
GCCCTGACCGGCGAAGCTCTGAGTGAGCCCGCACAGCGCGTAGATCCCGGGCGAAGACGCTTCGTCGGTCTGCTGCGCCTTCCCTCCGGAATACCGCCTTATCTGCGTTATCTTTTCGTCACCGAGCGCGCCGCGCACGCGCAGCGAGCCGCCAGTGAGCTTTATCCACGTGAGCCGCTGCCCGTCTTCGGCCCTGCTTATCTTGAACACGCGCGCGCCGAACTCGTCCGGCATGCGCTTTTCGACGACGTATCTCTCAAGACCCGCGAGGAACGCGTCGACGCCGTCGAGCTTCAGCGCCGAACCGAACCAGCACGGGAACACCCTGCGCGACGCTATGAGCGCGGCGGTCATCTCATCGCTGACGCCGCCGGTCTCCAGATACTGCTCGAGAGCCACTTCGTCGCACGTCGCGAGCGATTCGAAGAGCGCGTCCTTTTCACCTTCCATGTCCGCGAAATTCGCCGAGAACTCGGACGAGAGCTCTTCGAGTATCTCCTGCCTTCCGCGCAGGCAGATGTCCATCTTGTTTATCCACACGAAGGTCGGGATCCTGTAGCGCCGCAGGAGCATCCACAGCGTCTGGCTGTGGGCCTGCACGCCGTCCGGCCCGCTTATGACGAGTATCGCGTAATCCAGCACCGAGAGCGTCCTCTCCATCTCGGCGGAGAAGTCCATGTGCCCCGGCGTATCGAGAAGATCGACGCGCAAAAGCCCCGCGTCGAAGATCGCCTGCTTGGAGAATATCGTTATCCCCCGCTCGCGCTCTATGAGGCTGTTGTCCAGATATGCATTTTTGTGATCGACCCTGCCCAGGCTCCTTATGGCGCCGGATCTGTAGAGCATCGCTTCCGCCATGCTCGTCTTTCCCGCGTCGACGTGGGCGAGTATGCCGATGACCGTTTCCTTCATAGCGCGGGCTCCGTCATTCGAAGGCGCAGACGCCTCTGTAATCGCAGAACGTGCAAGCCGTCCTGTCCTTGCCGTAGCGCTTCGGATCCGCGTCTATACATCCCTGAGAAAGGCTCTCGCATATCCGCTGGACGCTCTCGCGGAATCTGCCGCGGAACTCCTCGAACTCTTCGCGGCTGACGGCCGCCTTCGAGGATATCGCGCCGTCCTTGTTGCGCTTGTATTTTATTATCGAGGACGAGCCCTCGCTCTCGGCCGATCTGTCGATGCTCGCGATGACGTCGGATTCGCCGACGTACAGCCCGTCCAGCCTGAACTTATCGTCTATCGCTTCGAGCATCTTCTCCGACAGCTCGCCTCCGGCAAGCGAGGCGACGTCGCCTTTGGCGAGAGGATCGGCTATGTGATAATAGAAGATTCCGGCCGGGCGACTGTTCTTCTCGGACGCGAGCGCGCTCTCGAGATAGAGCATCAGCTGCAGGCTGAGGCCCTCCTCCGTGCGCTTCCTGTCGAACGAGGTGCTTCCCGATTTATAGTCTATGACCTTCACGAGAGGCCCGGCGGGATGATCGGTCACGTCGAACCTGTCGATCTTTCCCTCGACGCGCACAGTCCCCGCGGACGTCTTTATCTCGAAGCCCGGAAGCTGCAGGCCTGCGCCGAAGCCGGTCTCGAAGCTCATCCTGTCTATGCTGCCGCTCCTGACCTGAGATATGAGCCGCTTTGAGAACCTGAAGACGACGTCCGCTATGCGCCGGCTCCTGTACACGTCCTCGCCGCTCCTCTTCATTATGCCGTCGAGGCTGCTCTGCGCGATCTCTTCTAGTATGCCGGAGAGCTGCTCCTTCACCTCTTCGTCCGTGACGGTGTTCCATCGCGAATCCGGATCGCGCGCGGAAAGGCCGTCCGACGACAGCCAGCGGCTGAGCCGCATGAGAGCCTCGTGATATATGTCTCCGATCTCGCGCCTGCCGATCTCGAACGGCTTCTTCTCCTGAGGGCGCAGGCCGTAGGTGACGAAGTACTTGAACGGACAGCCGCTGAAGCTCTCGAGGGCTGAGGGCGACACGCGCCGGGTCCCGCTGCCGTAAAGGGCCTCCGAAGTGCTCCTGGAAAGAGGCGGCTTTGCCGGATCGCTCATAAGTCCCGCGGCGGCGCCGGCCAGTCTGGGATCGGACGCAGAAAGCAGCGCGTTGTACGCCGCTTTCCACACGGGCGCGGGCTGCGAGATCCCGCTCCTCGCCTGCCTCAGCTCGGGTATGAGCATCTCGACGGCAAGCGCGCCGCTGCGCAGGAACGGCTTCGGATCTCCTTCGGAAACGATATCCTTTTCCGCCTTCAGCTCCGGG
>JAEEVI010000088.1 GCA_016287035.1 Bacillota bacterium | reverse complement strand
CAGCTCCAGATCGTCCTTTTCCTCGATCCCGAAAGAGAAGTGGACCTCCGCGCCCGTTATGAGCTCCATCCTGCGGCCGTCGAGCCCGAACGCGATCCTGCCGGGCGAAGTCTCCTCCGCTCCGAGCGCGCCCGCCAAAAGCTCAAGCTTTTCGGCTCTCGCCGCGGCGAAATCCGCTATCGAGCGCCTGCGGCCGTAGTAGTGCGGCGTAGCGCAGCATACGTCCGTCCCGTTCGCGCTCATCGCGCGCAGCATCTCTATCGAAGTCTCAGCGTCGCTGCTGCCGTCGTCTATACCGGGCAGCACGTGGCTGTGAAGATCTATTACAGGCATCACTTCGCCTCCTTCTGTTCGAGGAACATCTTCCTGCTGACGAAGTTCCAGGTCATGACGACGACCATCACGAATATTTTGGCCAGCATGTAGTGGAGGCCTATCTTTTCGACAGTTACCCACATGAGCGCCACGTCGATCGCCAGCCCCACGCCGGCGAGCAGGTAAAAGAGCGTCATCTCCTTGCGCCTGCTGTACTCCTCCTTGCCCTTGAACACGTACCGCATGCTCGCGAAATAATTGAACAGCGTCGATATCATGAACGAGCAGGCGGCGCTGGCCAGATACCACATGCCGCAGAACTCGGTGAACACGTACAGGAGCGCGTAGTCTATGAAGAACACCGTAAAGCCGACGATCAGATAGTTTCGAACCTGCCGGAAGAACGGCTGACGGAACGCCCACACGAGCGCCGTCGCGGCGGCTATCCCAAGAAGCACACCCACGCCGTCGATGGCGACGTCAGCGGGGACAGCGTTCCGGCCCGCCGAAAAGCGCTGATGGAGCTCGTCCGTCGCGGCGTACAGTACGCCTATGACGAGCGCGGCAGCGGCTGCCGTGCCGTAATCGCCCGCCGAGGGCCCGTCCTTTCCGCCGCGCGCTCTGCGCGCGCAGTAGACCGCGATCGCCGAAAAGCCTCCGAGGCACGCGTATTCGAACAGGTGCGCGAAGCGCCTCGTGTAGTAGTTGACGTCCGCGTATATGCTCTTCTGCTGAGCCGCGGAGAGCGTGTCGTATTCGGACACCACGAGTCTTATTATCCTGTCGACTATGAGCGCGCTGCTGCGGTCGGACATCACCGCGTCCTGCGCGGAGAACCCGAATATGCAGACCATCACCGCGAGGGCGAACACCGCCGCGAGCAGGGCTATGAACTTCAGCCTTTCGGCTGTGAACCACGTAGAAGGCATAATTATATAACACCCGCCGTCAGCGGAAGAACTCCTCGATCCGCGCCTTTATAGCCTCCGCGGTCCGCGACGCCTCGTCCCTGTCCTGCGCGCTCACGGACAGATACACCTTGAGCTTCGGCTCTGTCCCGCTCGGCCGGACGACGACGGAGCAGTCCCCCTCGAGCATGTATTTTATTACGTCCGAGGTCGGAAGACCGTCGATGCCTCTCAGGTAGTCGAAGACCTTTACGATCTTCTTTCCCGCGAAGTCAGCGACCTCGAAGCCGGCTTCCGCCGGTCCCGCCTTCCTGCGCAGGCGGTCCATTATCGCCTGCATCTTCATGACGCCCGCCTCTCCCTCGAACTCGTACGAGAACAGCGTGTCGAGGCAGAAGCCGTACTTTTCGTAGAGCTCCTCGAGCCTTTCGGGCAGAGTCATGCCCATGGACGCGTAGTAGCAGTACATCTCGCTTATGAGCATCGCGGCGCACGCGGCGTCCTTGTCGCGCACGTACGGCCCCGTGAGGTATCCGTACGACTCCTCGAAGCCGAATACGAATCTCGACACCATACCGCGGCTCTCGAGGAATCCGATCTGCTCGCCTATGAACTTAAAGCCCGTGAGGACGTTTATCGTGCTGACGTCGTAGTCCTTCGCGATACGCTCGGCAAGGTCCGTTGTGACGATCGTCTTTATCATTACGGGATCGTCGGGCATATACCCGGCCCGCGTCCTCTGCGAGCAGACGTAGTCGAGCAGGAGTATTCCGGTCTCGTTGCCCGTGAGCAGCCTGTAGCCGCCCTCTCCGTCCTTTACGGCCGCGCCTATCCTGTCGCAGTCCGGGTCGGTCGCCAGAAACAGGTCGGCGCCTGTGCGCCGCGCGTATTCGATACCAAGCTCCATCGCCTCGCGGACCTCGGGGTTGGGATAGGGGCAGGTCGGGAAGTTTCCGTCCGGAAGGCGCTGCTCCTCTACGACGGTGACGTTGGCGTAGCCGGCCTCCGAGAGCACCCTCGTGACGGGCTCCAGCCCCGCGCCGTTGAGCGGGGAATATACTATCGCCGCGTCCCTGGGGACGTCCTCGCCGAAGAGGACCGACTGGCGCTTTATCTCCCCGATGTAGTCCGTAAGGACCTCCTCGGGCACGTGGTCTATCGCGCCGGAAGCGAAGGCTTCGTCGAAGTTTCCGAAGTTCACGTCCGAGAATATGTCGAGCTTTTCGATCTGGTAGAGGATCGACGCGGCGGCTCTCGTCGTTATCTGGCAGCCGTCGGCGCCGTAGACCTTGTATCCGTTGTATTTGCTCGGGTTGTGGGAGGCCGTTATCATGACCCCGGCAGAGGCCTTAAGCCTGCGGACCGAAAATGACAGCGCGGGGACCGGCTCGAGCCTCGGCCACAGATGTACCGCGACGCCGTTGGCCGCGAACACGGCGGCCGCCGTTTTCGCGAAGAGCTCCGACTTTATGCGCGAATCGAAGCCTATGCACACCGAAGCGTTCTTGCCGAAGCGCTTTACGAGGTAGTCGGAAAGCCCCTGCGAGGCCTTGGCGACCGTGTAGACGTTTATCCTGTTGGTGCCGGCGCCTATGACTCCGCGAAGCCCGCCCGTTCCGAACGACAGATCCTTATAGAACGCGTCCTCGATCTGAGGCTCGCTCATATCCGCGAGCTCCTTCGCCAGATCCGGGTCCATCACCGCGAGGTCGCCCCAGCGTCTGTATTCGTCCATGCATGTAGCAGTCATTAGTTTCTCCTTCCGAAGGCCCGCGCCTGCTGAGCCTTTTCATTTTAGTTTATCATAAACGGCCGAAGAAAGGCACTAAAAAGCGGGCATCTGCTGCCCGCCTTTTCGCCATCCTACTTTTCTTCCATGACGTCCAGGAGATCTATCTCCTCGTACCAGCCAGCGCCGTCCTTCGTACGCAGGCACAGCTTCGTGGCGCCCCTCCTGCAGCGTATCTCGCCGGAAAAGGCGGCCGGCTCGCCGTTCGCGTCGCGGGCGATGATCTCCGCGGTCTTTCCGAGGAAATCCGCCTCGACCTTTATGCGCGAATAGCCGCGCTGCCCGAGAGCTTCGCTTATCGAACGTTCAAGATCCTTTTTCTTCATATGCGCACCCCGGTCGTCCGATCAGCGTCTGTTCATTATCTGCGCAATTATCGAAAGAGCCGCGAGCACCATGAGCACTACAGCGGCGATCACTAATATAGTCTTGCTCATTTTCAGCACTCCTTTTTCCGTAACCGCAAAAGCTCCGTCCTGTGAATAAGGTATTATACACCAATTATTGTATTTGGTGCAAAGAAGTATTTTTGATATAATTGTTCAAACACTACCGCGAGAGGAAGCATGAGCACTATCTGGTTCACGTCCGACTGGCATTTCGGACACTACAAGGATTTCATATGGAAGGCCCGGGGGTTCTCGAACATCGACGAGCACGACGAAGCGCTCATCGAAAACTACAACGCTCTCGTAAAGCCTCAGGACACCGTCTATTTCCTCGGCGACATCGCCCGCAAGGACAACGACAACGGCGTCACCTGCGTCAACAGGCTGAACGGCCGCATACTGTGGGTATACGGTAACCACGACACGCCCTCGCGGATCGAGCTGTTCCTGAAGAGCTGCCCGAACCTGGAGAGCCTCGGCTACGCGCATATGCTGCTGATCGGAAAGCAGCGCGTGTTCCTTAGCCATTACCCTTCGATAACGACGAACCACGACGACTACAAGAAGGAGTTCCCGATGATGGCCTTTTTCGGCCACACGCATCAGACGACGAACTTCTACACCGACAGCCCTCTCATCTATCACGTCGGCGTCGACAGCCACGGCTGCCGGCCCGTCTCGCTGGACGAGATCATGGCGGACATACAGAGGCGCAAGCTCGGATAGAGAGAGACGCTGACCGAGGAATAAAAGCGGAGCGGGGCATATGCCCCGCTCCGTTCGTATTTACATTGCGGGAGGCGGAGGAACGTCTCCCGGGCCGCCCGGCGGCATCTGCCCTCCGGGACCTTCAGGCGGCATCTGCCCTCCCGGGCCGCCGCACCGCT
>JAEEVI010000087.1 GCA_016287035.1 Bacillota bacterium | reverse complement strand
TTACCGCGACTAAGCCTCCGCCGGTGACGGTGCCTTCGTTAGCGAAGCCCGGGCGGAAATCCGTGGCCGTGTCGTCTGTGGGATAGCTGCCGCATACGAACTTTCCCCTGATGTCCAGCGTGCCGCCGGAGGCGTTGTGTACGCTGCCTCCCAGCTTGCTCTCGAGGAACGCGCCCTTATAGACGGTCAGCGTGCCGTAATTGAGGATCGCGTCCTGCCCGCCCATAGTCGTTCCGAGGTATCCACCGGTCTTTACTTCGACGGTCCCGCGGTTGACGAGCCCGGTCGTGAGCGAGGCGCCGCCTTCTACCGTCAGCGTCTTTCCCGACGGAACGTTTATGATGCCGAGGCTTTCGAGGCTCTCGCCTTCGGGGACGGTTATGTCCGACGTCATGTTGAACTTCGCGATCCAGCCGATCCATCCGTCCGGATCCTGCGCCGCGTACTCCCTGCACAGCGCCTCGTATTCGCCGATCGCGGCCTTCAGCTCCTGGTAGTTCGCCACGCTGACCTCCTGTTCGAGCTCCGAGAGCCCGAAAGACGCGGCCGGGACGAGCGCCAGGATGAGGCAGACCGCCGCAAGTACGGAAACTATACGCTTTCTCATTGAAAGCCCTCCTTTATGCCTGATGTAAGAATTAGCCGTCTGAACAGCGTCCGCTGTTTTTTAAATTCTATAATCAGCGCATATAAAAAAGGTGGGCATGGTGCCCACCTGCGGCGTGTACGGGAGCATCGCGGCGTGATCCGCCGGCAGACCTAACGTTCGGCTGGTCCGAACACCCTCTCGGCGTTCGCGAGTATCAGCGCCAGCTCGCCCTTCCAGATATCTTCCGGCCTGTTGACGCCGGAAGCGATGCCGGTCTGCTCCGCGAACTCCGCGGCGACGCGGACGCCCGGGTAGAATCCGTTGTCGTCCTTTATCGACGACCAGTCCGCGACTATGGAAGGGTCGTGCGCCTTTACCGCCGCGTATATCGCGACGTCTCTCGGCACGGTCTGCTCGTCCCCCCAGCCCCACGGCATGAAGAACTCTTCGCTCTCGCAAGGGATACCGTTGTTTATGCCGTACACGTACCCTTTGTCCAGCCCGTAGAGCTCGATCATCGCGCGGCGCAGGAGCCCGACGTCGGCGACGTCGTCGTACTCCTCGAACATGTCGGTACCGTATTTTGCCTTCATGTACGCCATGGCGTCCCGGACGCGTTCCTCGTCGGACATGAATTCCGGTATATGGTCCGCCGTAAAAGGCGTATACGTGACTGCCCTGTAGACCTTTACGCCCGCGAAGACCAGCAGCGCGCAGACGGCCGCGGCGCACAGGACCGCGAGCCCCTTTCGCAGAAACTGCGAACACGGATCTGCCGCGAGCAGCGCCCTTTTGACGGCCGCGGCGTCAGCGTAGCGCTTTTCCGGCGCGAACGCCGTGCACTTGTCGATCACCTTCTGCAAAGGCCTGTACAGGCGCACGTTCGTGTTGCGGCGGATGCTTCCCGTAAGCAGGTATCTGAGAAGAACGCCCAGCGAATAGATGTCGGTCCTCGCGTCCGTCTGCGAGAAACCGTACTGCTCGGGCGGCGCGTAGCCCCTGGTCCCGAAGAACACCGTGTCCGTTTCGGAATCCGGCTTGAACACGCGGGCGATATCCAGATCGATCAGCCATATCTTCCCGTCATCCGAAACGACGACGTTCTGAGGCTTTATGTCCCTGTGTATCACGGGCTCGGAGAGGCCGTGCAGATACGTGAGTATGTCGCACAGCTGCGCGCATATCCCGACTATCTCGTCCCTGCTCAGCTCCTTATCTTTGACGTATTCGTTGAGCGGCGTTCCGTGCGCGTATTCGCGCAGTATGCAGACACGGCTGTCGCTCTCATACCTCCCCAGGAACTTCGGGATGCCGGGGCAGTCGAGATCGTCTGCCGCCTCGGAGGCTCCTTTCGGAAGAACGTACACGGATCTGTCGTAGCATTTGGCGACCGCGAGGCTGCCGTCAGCCTTGCTCTTCATGAGGAAGGTCTCCCTGTCGCGCCCGGCCGAGAGGCATTCGAGCTGGTCATAAGAGGAAAGAAGCTCCTCTGGATATCCGAACCGTGAAAAAGCGGCGTCGATGATGCCGATCCCGTCGAGCTCATTCATTTCTGTTTCCCTCCCCGAGCAGCGGAAGCCCGTATTTCTGGAGCGCCATCTGGCATTCGACGACGCCGAGGCCGTTGTGCAGGCAGTAGATTATCACCATATCGCGCTTCACCTTGGGGTACAGCGCGCTCTTGCGCGCGATCCGCAGAAGCTCCTGAGCTTCCTCGTAGCCCATCTCAAAGCCGAAGGCGAGCTGGATCGCCGTATCGCGCGAGGGCTTCCTCCTGCCGCTGAACAGCTGATGTCCGAAGGAACGCTCGATATCCGCCCTGTTGATCACGCGTTCGGCCGGCTCGTCCCTTTTGCTCAGGAGCGCGTTTATATATCCGCTGAACGACGGGACCGCGGCGCCCGACGAGCTGCCCGACATGAACCGCTCAAGATTCGGCTCCATGAACAGCAGCTGCAGGAGCTCCTGCGTGCTTAGTTCCTTTCTCTCATCCATTACTGCCTCCTATGCGCAAAAAGCTGCCGCGCGAAAGCACGGCAGCCTGTTTGGCTTTGATTTGAGCGAATGCGGAAATATCAGATGGCTCTGGTGACCTTGCCCGCTCTGATGCATCTGGTGCAGACGTTCTTCTTTACGACCGTACCGTTCTCTTCGACTCTTACGGTCTGGATGTTAGCGTTCCACTTTCTTCTGGTGTGACGGTTGGAGTGGGAAACGTTGTTTCCGGAGACCTGACCCTTACCGCAGATATCACATTTCTTAGACATAGCTCGCACCTCCTTTTTCCCGTGCGCCCGGTTTATTCGAGTTAACGGCGCGCAAAGCGCCCTTAATTTCAGACTTGATTATTATACACACCCGGATATGCTATTGCAAGCACTTTTTTCAGCAGTTGAAATATCTGTCGAATTCGGGCACCGTCGGGATCTTGGCGATCTCGGAACACTCCCTGCGCTTGATCTTTATGAAGTTCGCGATCAGCTCCTCGGGGAAGACGCCTCCGGCCGTCAGGAAGGCGTGGTCGCTCTCGAGCGCGTCGAGCGCGTCCTCCAGCCTCGTCGGAAGCCCCTTGAGCTTCGCCTTCTCCTCTTCGGGCAGATTGTAGAGGTTGACGTCGTACGGGCCCCATCCGTTCTTGTGCGGATCGATCTTGTTCTTTACGCCGTCGAGACCGGCCATGAGTATCGCCGCGTACGCGAAGTACGGGTTGCACGTGGCGTCGGGGTTGCGCAGCTCGAAGCGGCGCAGGTTCGGAGTCTTGGCGTACGCCGGGATCCTTATGACCGCGCTGCGGTTGGAGGTGGCGTAGCCTACCGTTACCGGAGCCTCGAAGCCGGGAACGAGGCGCTTGAACGAGTTGGTGCTGGGATTGGTGATCGCGCACAGCGCGGATATATGCTTGAGCAGGCCGCCCATGAAGTAATGAGCCGTCCTGCTGAGGTGCGAATAGCCCTTGTCGTCGGAGAATACGGGCTTGTTGCCCTTCATCAGCAGCATGTGGACGTGCATTCCGCTTCCGGCCTCGCCGTATACGGGCTTGGGCATGAACGTCGCGCACATGCCGTATTCCTGAGCGGTGTTGCGGATTATGTACTTGATCATCATCGTGTTGTCGGCCATTACGGACATCTCGCCGAGCTGCGGCTCGATCTCGAACTGGCCGGACGCGCTTACCTCGGGATGATGATACTTGATCGGGATGCCGGCCTCCTCCATGCGCGTGACCATGGTGCTGCGGCAGTCGTACGTGGTGTCGCCGGGCTTGGCTATGTGGTAGTTCTTCTGGAACGGAACGACGTTTCCGGTGCCCTCGCTGCCGCTGTTCCAGTGCGCCTGCGTGAAGTCGACGCGCGCTTCCTGATGGCTGCCGTCGATGCTCCACCCGGCCTCGTCGAACAGATAGAACTCGAATTCGGGAAGGATGAACATCTTGTCGGCGACGCCCATCTCGCGCATGTACTGCTCCGCCGCGAGGACTATGTTCCTCGGATACTGGGGAAGAGGTCTGTTGTTCGGGTAGTCGATTATCATCGCGTTGCCCGTCATCGAGAGCGTCGGGACCTCGCAGAACGGATCGATCATCGCGGTGGAAACGTCCGGTATGAACACCATGTCGCTCTTCTCGACCACGGCGTATCCGTAGTTTGACGCGTCGAAGCCTACGCCGTCCACGAGGATATCCTCGTCGAATCTCTCAGCGGGTATCGTGACGTGCCTGTAGGCGCCGTTTATATCGACCATCTTGAAATCGACCATCTTGATGTCGTTCTCGTTTATGTACTGGATTACGTCCTTTGCTGTCCTGAACATCTTGTTCCCTCCGAATTGCGTGCGCGGTAAAGAATTGTTTTTATATTATACAGCAAACGCCGGGCGTTGACACCTGTTTTGCGGCACATGGCCAAAAAAGACGGCGGACAGGGATGTCCGGGCAAGAGCCCCGTCCCTGTCCGCTTTCATTTCGCGTAAACCGGCGTTTAATTGGCGACCTTCTCGCAGAAGCGCTCCGTCATCGCCGCTATCTGGGCGCGCGTAGCAAAGCCGAGAGGATCGACGTTTCCTTTTCCGTCGCCCTGAATGATGCCCGCGCCGACAGCCCAGCGCATCGCGGCGAGAGCCCAGCCGTCGGTCAGACCGGCGTCGTCGAAGCCGGAGAGATCTCCGGAGACGCTCACGTCGTAGCCCTTATAGACCGCGTAGTTGTACATGAAGACCGCGAGCGCCTCGCGCGTGACGGGCTTGTCCGCGCCGAACGATCCGCCCTCGCCCTTCGCGATGCCGTTCTCCAGCATCCACGTGACGCTGTCGGCGTACCAGTCGCCGGAGGCGACGTCGCTCATGTCCGCGATATTCCCGCTCGCCTCGGCGTCGTCGAGGTTGAACAGGAGCTGCGCTATCACGGCCCTGCTCGCGTTCTCGTCCGGATCGAAACTGCCTCCGCCGGTGCCGTTCATTATCCCGCGGCTCGCCGCCCAGGCGACGCTGCCGAGATACCACGCGCCCTCTTCGAGATCCGTGAAGGTCTTCGTGTTGTCTATTATCTTGACCGTGGCGCTCTCCTCGAGGGTCAGCACCACGCCTTTTTCGCTGTTGACGGAGGTCTTTACGATCTCCTCCGTGCCGTCCTCGTGAACGATCACGGCGACAGTTCCCGCCGTCATGTTCGCGACCGGGATCTCCACCGTCACTGGACCTGAGCCGCCGGGGATATCGACGCTCACGGGGGCCGCGTCCTCTGTCCTCGCGGCAGCCGGTATCTCGACGTCAAGCGTCACGGGCTCGTCCTTTTCAGCCGCGGCGGCGATCTGCTCCGCGCTCACGCTCGTCTCGACGGGCTCAGATGGAGCCGCCGGAACTGCGGGCGCGGTCTGCGCCTGAGGCTCAGCGGGCGAAGCGCCGGAGGTCTGATCCGAAGTTCCCGCCGAAGGTCCGTCGGAGGTCTGCGCCGGTCCCTGCTGCTGAGCCTCGTCGGGATCGGGTTCGCCGGGGTCGACGACGGTGAGCGTATAGCTCGCGCTCGCCGGGAAGTACCGCGCCGTCTCTCCGACGGAGGCCGTGATCACGGTCCTGCCCGGTCCGATCATATGCACCTTGCCCGCGGCGTCGACCGTCGCGACGTTCGTATCGCTGCTGAAATAGTGGAGAGTGCCGTCGCCCGCGGTATGCTCCGCGGCTATCGTGAAGTCCTGATCGAACATGCTCTTTTCGACGGGGTCCGCGTCAAGCGACAGCGCCTGCGCGTCCTTGCGCGGAAGTATCCTCGCGTATCCGCTGCGGAATACTGATTCCTGCTGAGCCGCCGCTACGGGCTCGACCGCGTCCGCGCTGTCGTATACGACGCTGTCCGTGAGCGTCACCGTGCCGGCGGACGAGCCGTTCAGGCCCTTGCCTACGGCCTGGGCGCCCGGTCCCGCGGACGCGGTCACGACGCTCTTTCCGATCGTTACGTTTCCTCCGTCTCCCGCGGTACCGCCTCCTATCGCTGCCGCTCCGATGCTGCCCTGCGCGGTGACCTTGCCGTTAGCCAGCAGTATGCTGCCGCCTGCGGCGCCGGCACCGCCGCCTATGGCCGCGCCGTCCTGGGAGCTTGCGGATACGATGCCGCCGTTTACCGTTATCGTGCCGGACTTTTCGCCCTCGTTTCCGCCGATCGCGGCGAAGCTGCCTGCTCCGACGCTTCCCTTAGCGAACTTGTAGTCCTGCGCCAGCAGAGTGCCCGTGCCCTGCGGAGTGCCGGGAACAGGGTTCAGGTTTTCCTGCCCCCAGATCGTGAGCGAGCTGCCCTCCGGAACGTGTATGCCGCCCAGCGCCAGAAGCGCCTTGCCGTCCTTTAAGATCATATTGACGTCGCCGCTGACCTCGATCCGTCCCAGACAGAT
>JAEEVI010000086.1 GCA_016287035.1 Bacillota bacterium | reverse complement strand
GGCGCGATTTCGACCTGCTCTTCACCGTGGACAGCTACGACAGCATGAAGAAAGTCATCAGGGGGCTGGAAGAAAGCAAGTGCCGCTGCCTCGTGAGCGATATCAATTGCAGCCAGGGCACAAGAAGAGATCTTGACGATAATTATATTACGGTAAACGCATCAGCTACGTTCTACGAGACAATGGTCGGAGGCGTCGAGGACGCCGGCCTCCCCGCTTCGAAGTAACGGAAACAAAAATAGAACGCGGCCGCGTCGTACGACGCGGCCGTTTTTTTAACCTATTATCCCGAGGATCCCGCAGAGCAGGACCACGATGCCGAGCGCGATCCGATACCAGCCGAAGACCTTGAAATCGTGCTTTCTGACGTATCCCATTATGAACCTGATCACCAGGAGCGACACGACGAAAGCGACTGCCATTCCCGTGAGCAGTACGGCAAGCTCCGTTCCCGTGAACGAAAGCCCGAATTTGAGGAGCTTAAGAAGGCTCGCTCCGAACATCACGGGCACCGCAAGGCAGAACGTGTACTCTGCCGCGGCCGGTCTGGCCACGCCTATGAGCAGCGATCCGACGATCGTCGTTCCGGACCTCGAGGACCCGGGGAAGACGGCCGCTATGACCTGAAACAGTCCGATCAGGAGCGCGGTCTTATATGATATCTCCCCTATGCTCTTTATCGGATAATCCCTGTTTCCCTGCCTGTTCTCGACCGCTATGAAGGCGACGCCGAATATTATGAGCATCAACGCGACGGTCACGTAATTATAGAACAGCCTCTCGAAAAGCTCGTCGAACAGGACGCCGACGATGACGGCCGGTATGCACGAAACGATTATGTGCAGCCAGAGCTCGAACACGCCTTTTCTGACGTATCGTCCGGGACCGCTCTTGGCGAGCGGGTCGGTATTGCCGGCGCCGGCGAACGGCCAGAGCGTGCTCCAGAAGTACACGACGACGGCCAGGATGGCCCCCAGCTGTATGACGACCTGGAACATGCTGTAGAAGCCGGCGGAAACGTCGAGCTTTATGAATTCGTCCAAAAGGATCATGTGCCCGGTGCTGCTTATCGGCAGCCACTCGGTTATGCCCTCCACGATCCCGAAGAATATCGCTTTTATTATCTCTGTCATATGACACCCTCCATGACGGGCAGCCTGAGTATATCCTCTACGCGTTCGGCCTCCCAGTCCGCGCTGAGTCCGGCGGTCAGCGGCTTATGCTCCGGATTGAACCAGCAGACGGGGATGCCGGCGTTGTTCGCGCCCTTTATATCGCCCGTGAGAGAATCTCCGACCATGAGGATCTCCTCCCTTTCGTATCCGCCGAACGGAAGGCTTCCGTCCCCGAGATCGGCGAAGACCTTGTCGAAGAACCTCCTGTCGGGCTTCTCGTACCCGAGCACCTCAGAAATATATACTTTGTCGAGCAGCTTATCGAGCCCGGTGTGGCGCAGCTTGCCGTCCTGCGCGACCTTCGTGCCGTTCGTGACGGCCGCCTGAATGACTCTGCCCTTCAGGGCCTCCACGGTCTCGCGCGCTCCTTCGAAGAACGTCGCGCCGTCTCCGAGCGCGCGCTGGTACGCTTCGTTGAACTCTTCGGAGACTCCGGGATCGATGCCGGCGGACGAGAAGAACTCGCGGAACCGGCCTACGAGCAGCGCGGGCTTCGATATCTCGCCCCGCTCCATCATCTCCCAGTACTTTACGTTTACGCGCGAATACTCGGCGAGCATCTCATCGGTGCATTCCCCGAGCGAAAAGTCCGCGAAGCACCGCCTTATCGCGACGCGCTCCGCGGCCTTGAAATCGAGCAGCGTGCCGTCTATGTCCCATAATACGACCTTAAGCATAAAACTCCTAATCGAGAGCGAACTCCATATAGCCTCCGCCTTCCGGAAGCCCGGGGACGAGCCTTTTGAGCATGGCCTTGAAACCCGATATCTCCCCCTCTGAGGCGCTGAACGAGTCCTGTCCGTACATTTTGTCGATCAGCCGCTGAAACGCCTCCGTTTCGGGCGGAAATACGAGCGCGCACGCGGCGCGCTCCTTTATCTGAGGCTCGAAGAAGACCTCGTAGCCGGCCTTTTCGTAAAACCGGAACAGGCCTTCGTCCGCGGGAAGAAGCGCGGCAGCCTCGACGCCGCGGCCGGACAGATACCCGGCGGCGAAATCGAGCAGGCCAAGCCCTATGCCCTTTTTCCGAAGCTCCGCTTTCGTGCACATGCCGTAGATATACGCGGCGCTGTGGACGGCCGGAGGACAGGCGCGCCGGTCCTCGAGGCTGCACGGCAGAAGATGCGCCATCGCGCAGACCTCTCCCGAGGCCTCCGCCAGGACGCAGTTCTCAGGCGAAAAGACGCGTCCGAAGAACGCGTCGATGAACGCGTCGCCGTCGCCGAAGCACTCCTTCCAAAGGGTCCTCAGGGCGGGCTCGTCGGCTAAGGAAGCGGTCCTGTACGCCGCGGGGCCCTTCACGACAGCTCTCCCTTCAGCACGGCTGTATATTTTTCGAGGAGCAGATCCGGATAATACGACAGCTTAGAGCGGCGAAGCCCTTCGATGTCAAGATCGTCCTCCCTGTTCATGCATCGCACGTTCGGGTACTTCTCCTTTATGTGCCTTGCGAACTCCCTGTTGATCATCGTGTAGGCGCCGTCGATATTTCCGAACGCCTTCTCGAAATTGACGTCGAATACGTCGCCGCACGGCAGCACGCTTCCGGCTGTGAACGCGACGACCTCTCCGCGGACCCTTATAAGGCCACCGTCGAGACCGAGCTCAGAAAACGCGCGCAGGCAGCGCTTTAAGGCCGTGTTGTCCCCCATGAGGCTCTCGACGTCCTCCTGCGTCTCGTGGCGCAGCTTGTACTTGTACCACTGCCTGTCCATCGATATGCACTCGTCGATATTGTTCCTGCCGATCGGCTCGAACGTCCAGTCGGGGTGCTCGGTCTCGAAGTGCTTTATGTGGTTGCGCTTCTTCGCGAGTTTGCGCCCCGCCAGCGAGGCGAGCCTGTCTATGTCGTACAGATAATCGCAGCCGCCCCTGTCGGGCGCGAATTCGAACGCGCCGGGGAAATACCTCTCGAGCTTCGCCTTGAGAGGCTCCGTGACGGCGTACATGGTAAGACCTGTGCCTGTCTCAAGGGTATGATCGTACAGCCGCAGCACAGCCCTTCGCAGATCCTGAGCCGCCGGGCACAGAAAGCTCCCTCCGTCGCCGTAGCTGACGAACAGCGAGCCGTCCTCAAGCGCGATCTTCGTCACGTAGTCGTCGATCCCCGCGTATCTACTCGCAAATC
>JAEEVI010000085.1 GCA_016287035.1 Bacillota bacterium | reverse complement strand
GTCTTCAGCAGCGGTTGCCTCGAGAGCTTTCCAACCGTCTGCGCCCTTCTGAAGGACTACTACCGCGTCGCCGGCCTTAACGCCGTTAGCGGGGAGCGTAGCAGTGACCGCACCGGTCGTCGTGACTGCGGTACCGTTCTTGCGGATGGTCCTTACGTCGTACATGTTGACTGTGGAGATGTGCCTTGCGTTGCTGTTGGTTCCGGCCATAGCCGCGTTGACGTCGGCAACGAGATCGTTGTGCTCAACGAAAGCTACAGCGCTTGCTTCGTTATTGACGTCCCTGTAAGCGTCGCTGTTGGTGGCGAGTTCGGTATAAGCTACCGTAACGTCGTCGCCGGACTCGTCCTTGGCAGGAGCCGTAACGACGGTGCTGCTCGAATTGGTCGGGCCGTCATCGTCTCCGGGGTTGGAGGCGGGGAGAGCGAAGACCATGCTGGCCATGCCCATCGCCATTACAAGGACGAGAAGAATTGAAATAAATTTTCTCATTTTCTCCTTCTTTCCGGGGCTTTACGCCCCTCACTAAAAAATAACTGACAGTTTTATCTGCACAGCATTCTGTCACTCTCGAGATGTGGCAGACTGTAAGTGCCCTGGCTATTCGCCGCTCTCCGGCTGGCGGGCCTCCGCGGACGCGCCGTCCTGTTCGGTCTCCGGAGCTTTGGCGACGTCCTTCGAAGAGGAAGAGGCGCCGCGGCTGTGATGCCCGCGCTTTTTCTTCTTGTCGCCGTCGGACGTGTAGTAATAATCGTAGTAGTAGCCGTACTTCGAATACTTGTAATAGTATCCGCTGCTCCTCGTCATGTGGACGCGGTTCAGCACCGTTCCGAGTATCGTGCACTCGGCGCGCTCGAGCTGCTTGAGCGACGAACCTATGAGCTTCTTCGGCGTGACGCCGCCCCTGCACACGAGGATCGCTCCGTCGCACTTCGTCGCTATGAGCTCGCCGTCCGCCACGCTTCCGAGAGGCGGCGTGTCTATGAGCACGTAGTCGAAGTTCTGCTTGAGTATCTCGAGCATCTGGTCGAAGCGCGGGTTCTGCAGCAGGATTATCGGGTTCGAGATCGTCTCGAACACCGGCACCATGAAGGCGTTCGGTATATCCGTCGAATACACCGCGTCCTCCAGCTCGACGTTGCCCGCCAGGTAGTGGACGAGGCCTATCGACCTCCTGCTCGCTCCGCTTATCTGGAGCCTGCTGCGCAGCTGCGTCCTGCGGAGGTCGCCGTCGATGAGGACGACCCTCTTGCCGGACTCGGCCAGCATCTTCCAGAGATTCGTCGACACGAAGCTCTTGCCCTCCTCGGGCGTGGAGCTCGTGATCATTATTATCTTGAACTGCTTTCCGCTGAGGTCCACGGCGACGCGGAGCCTGTTGAGGGCTTCCTGGGCGCCGTATCCGAGCGGCTGGTTGTTTCCGATCCTTATGCTCTTCATTTGCGGCCTCCCTGCTGCTGGTCTTCGGGAACTGTAGCGAGAGGCACGATGCCGAAGCATCTCTCGAAGTCTTCGGAGGTGTGGATCGTATCGTCTACATAGTAGAGGATGAGGCATATCGCGAAATAGGCGACCGCCGCCACGACAGCGCCTATGAGCGCGTTCTTCGCGAGATTGGGGCTGCTGGGCACGGTAGGAAGTATCGCGTCTTCGGCGATGTTCGGAGCCGACGTCTCCATGATCTCCGGCAGCCAGTTGACGGCGAGCTCCGCGATCTCGTTGGCGAGATCCATCGAGAGCTTGGGATCCGGCGTCGTCGCCGTTACGGTGAGTATGCGCGTTCCGGATACGTTCGCCACGCTGAGCATGTTCTTGACCTTCGAGGCGCTAGTGTCCTTGAGGCCGAGGTTCTCGATGGCGCTCTCGAGCATCGGACGCGTAAGGATCAGCTCCTTATAGTCCGAAGCCATGCTGCTTCCCAGCTGCAGGTCCGAGAGGTTGATGACGGAGTTGCTGGAGGCGGATACCATGTACAGCTTCGACGACGCCTTGTACATCGGCGTGATCAGGAAATGAGTGTACACGCCCACCACGAGTCCGCCCAGGACCGCGAAGAGCACGATGAATTTAAGTTTTGAAAGGAAGAGATACCATAATTCGACGAGGTCTATGACATCGTCTTCTTCCATCATGGTCCTCTGGTTTTCGTTCATATCAAAAGACGCCTTTCTGCTCGCAAAAAACGTACCTTATTATCACATATGGCGGGCGCGATTTCAATAGAAACGGCGCATTTTTCGGCGCGCGCAGTTTTACAAATATGTTACAAGCCCCGGCGGGCAGGTCCGCGGCGCGCGCCTGACTAATAATAGAGCTCCTTCACGATATTCGCGATCGAGGTCTCGTCCGCGTAGAATTCCTCGTACTCGTTGCCGCTCTCGTACATGACTATCATGTTCTCGCCCTCCGGCGTGACAGTCCCTCCGTCCTCGTACGCGCTCGCGTTGAGCGCTATCGCGGAGAAATCCGAGAGGCTGAGGTCCGTCACCATATACGGCTCCGCCGCGTAGTATATGTCGTTTATGACGGCCGAGTCGCCGCTTCGTATGAGGTCCTTCACCTTCGCGGAGAACGCGTCGGTGTAGACCTTCTGGCGGCGCATCCTGTCCTGGTTGAGGCCTTCGCCGACCATCTGGCGCTCGTGGACGAATATGTATGCCTGCCTTCCCTTGAGAAGGATCTCGCTCCCCTTCGCGTCTCCGAGGATCGTATCTATCGCGGAGAAGTCGTCGGTCACCTTTACCGTAACGCCGCCTATCGCGTCGTTTACCGGCCTTATCGCGTCGTAGAACACGGCCGCGTAGCCGTCGATCGTTATCCCGCCCAGCAGGCCCGACACAGCGGCCGCGGCGTTCCTGCAGCTGAGCCCGGCACCGTCTCCGTAGTGGTACGCGAGCGACAGCTGCCTTTTCGCGGTCCCCTTGTCCTCGCCGTTCTCGCCGAGGACCTGCATCTCCGTCATCG
>JAEEVI010000084.1 GCA_016287035.1 Bacillota bacterium | reverse complement strand
GAGGAGGAATTCTCCGAGATCTACAACATGAGCGTCGTCGTGATACCGACGAACAAGCCCGTCGTGCGCGTGGACCTGGAGGACTCGGTATACAGCAGCCGGAAGGGAAAGATACAGGCGATCGTAAAGTCGATAGAGGAGCGCCACGCGACGGGGCAGCCGGTGCTCGTGGGCACGGTGTCCGTCGAAAAGTCGGAGCTGCTCAGCGAGATTCTCAAGCGCCGCGGCATCCCCCACAACGTGCTGAACGCCAAGCAGCACATGCGCGAGGCGGAGATCATAGCGCAGGCGGGCAGGCTGAACGCCGTCACGATCGCGACGAACATGGCCGGCCGAGGCACGGATATCATACTCGGCGGCAACCCGGACTACGAGGCGAAGCGCCAGATGCGGCACCTCGGCTACGAAGAGGAGGAGATCTCGTACGCCAGCAGCTTCGTTCCGCTCGAGGATCCCAGGCTCATAGAGGCGAGGGACAAATACCACGAGCTCCTCAAAGAGTTCGCCGAGCAGCAGAAGCCCGAGCAGGAGCAGGTAAAGGCCCTGGGCGGGCTCCATATAATCGGTACGGAGCGCCACGAGGCCAGGCGCATAGACAACCAGCTGCGCGGCAGGAGCGGCCGTCAGGGCGACCCCGGAAGCAGCCAGTTCTTCGTCGCGCTCGACGACGACCTGATGCGTCTGTTCGGCGGCGAGAGGATGCAGCACATAATGGGGCGCATCGGCATGGAGGAGGGCATGCCCATCGAGGGCGGCGTGCTCACCAAGACTATAGAGAACGCGCAGAAGCGCGTCGAGGGGCGCAACTACGGCATCCGCCGCTACGTGCTCCAGTACGACGACGTCATGAACAGGCAGCGCAGCGTCATATACGCCGAGAGGAACAGGGTCCTCCACGGCGAGGATCTCAGGGATCATATAACCTCGATGATGAGCGACATATGCGCGGAGATAGCCGACTACTGCTGCGCTGCGTCTCCCGAGCCCTCCGGCTGGGACTGGAGCGAATGCAACGAGCGGCTGCGCGGCTACTGCCCGTATCTGCCGCAGATAGGCCCGGAGGATCTCAAGGGCGATACACGCGACGACCTCGTCGCGCTGATGATGGAGAACCTGCAGGCCGCTTACTACGCCAAGGAGCAGGAGATCGGCGAGGAGAGGATGCGCGAGGTCGAGCGCATGCTGCTGCTGCGCATCGTGGACACGAAGTGGATGGACCACATCGACGCGATGGACGATCTGAAGAGCGGCATCGGCCTGCGGTCCATAGGCCAGCAGGATCCCGCCCAGGCGTACGCCAACGAGGGCGGCGACATGTTCGAGCTGATGGTCAAGTCTATCTGCGACGACATGATCAGGTTCTGCTTCAGGGTCACGCTGCAGACGAACACGGAGCGCCAGCAGGTCGTAAGGATCGGCGGCAGCGCCAAGGAGGAGGCCGCGTCAGCGCTGGACGAGGACAAGCCCAAACAGGACGTCCGCAAGCTCGGCGGAGGCGGGAACGGCCCCCAGCCGGTCAAGGTCGCAAAGAAGCCCGGGCGCAACGATCCGTGCCCCTGCGGGAGCGGAAAGAAGTATAAGAACTGCTGCGGCAGGAACGAATAGAGGAGTCGAATATGGTCTTACTGGACGACATAAAGCTTGCCCTTCCTAAGACGCGGGAGTCTCTGGGGAAACTCAGAGAGTCTCTTTGACGTCGACGGTCTTGAGAGCAGGATATCCGACCTGAACGCCGAGCTGGAGACGCCCGGCTTCTGGGACGACGTGGAAAGGGCGCAGAACACGCTCAAGCAGAAAAAGGGCCTCGAGAATTCCCTCGGAGGCTACAGGCAGTGCGAGTCGCTGCTCGCCGACACGGCCGATTTCATCGAGATGGCCGAATCCGAGGACGACGAGGAGATGGCGCGGGAGGCGCGCGGAAGCTTCGAAAAGCTCACGGAGCTCATCGAGGAGATACATCTGCGCACGCTGCTGACGGACGAGTACGACGCGAACAACGCGATACTCACGATACACGCCGGCACCGGCGGCCTCGACGCCCAGGACTGGGCGGAGATGCTGCTGCGCATGTACAGCCGCTGGGCGGAGGCGAAGGGGTACAAGCTGACGGTCGTCGACTATCAGCCGGACACCGAGGCCGGGATAAAGGCCGCGACGCTCCTCATAGAGGGCGAATACGCGTACGGCTACCTCAAGACGGAGAGAGGCGTGCACAGGCTCGTCAGGCTCAGTCCGTTCAACGCGGCCGGAAAGCGCCAGACGTCGTTCACGTCGGTGGACGTCGTGCCGGAGCTGCCGGAGGATATAACGGTCGACATAGCGCCGGAGGATCTGCGCATAGATACCTACAGATCGTCGGGCGCCGGCGGGCAGCACGTTAACAAGACGGATTCGGCGGTCAGGATAACGCATCTGCCGACCGGCATCGTCGTCAGCTGCCAGAACGAGCGCAGCCAGCATCAGAACAAGGAGTTCGCGATGCGCATGCTGTACGCCAAGCTGTACACGATCGCGAAGCAGGAGCATAAGGATAAGATCTCGGAGATAACGGGAGACCACAGCCAGATAACGTGGGGCAGCCAGATCCGCTCCTACGTGCTGCAGCCCTACACGATGGTCAAGGACCACCGCACGGAGGCGGAGACCTCCAACGTGAACGCGGTCCTCGACGGTTCCCTGGACATGTTCATAGACGCGTATCTCAGCCAGCTCGCTTCGGAGAGAAAGGCTTAGTGCAATGACGCAGGATCTCGACAGAAAGAAGCGTTTTCTGATCAACTTCGCGTATTACGCCCTGGGCGCCGCGATATATTTCGTGCTGTTCAGGTACGTCATATATATGGCGATGCCCTTCGTGATAGCGCTGCTCGTCGCGCTGTGCCTGCGCCCGCTCGTGACGCGCCTCGCGAAGCTCCCGTTCGTGTCTAAGCACGCGGCGGCGGTAATAGTGGTGCTTATATTCTACATCCTCATCGGCGCCGTCGCCGTCTGGGGGATATTCAGGGCGATATGGGCAGTCGCGAACTGGGCAGTCACGCTGCCGACGCTCTATTCCTCGTACGTTGAGCCCAACATACAGCACCTCGTCAGCTGGATCGACTCCCAGAACGCGTTCCAGCTGTTCGGCGAGGACAGCGACGCGTACCTGCAGTCGGCCGTCAACTCGCTGCTCAACGGTCTGTCCACCCTCGTGCGGACGCTGTCGGGCAGGGTGTTCTCCTACGCTCAGGGCCTCGTGAGGAGCGTCCCCAAGACCTTTATCGCGACGATCTTCTGCATCATCGCGACGTTCTTCATATCCGTCGACTACGATGACATAAAGTACTTCCTGTTCGCGCAGCTGAACGGCGAGAAGAAGCAGATCGCCATAGACGCCAAGAGGTATCTCTCCGGCTCGGTGCTCAAGGTCCTCGGCTCGTACGGGCTGATAATGCTCATAACGATGACGGAGATGCTCATCGGCCTCAGCGTGCTGGGCGTGAAGAACGTGGTCCCGATAGCCATAGTCATAGCGGTGTTCGACATAATGCCGGCGCTCGGCACAGGAGGCATCCTCCTGCCGTGGGCCGTAGTCGAGGTAGTGAACGGCAACGTCACGATGGCGGTAAAGCTCGTCGTTCTGTACCTGATCGTCGCCGCGATCCGCAGCACAATAGAGCCTCTGATAGTCGGCGACAGCGTCGGCGTCCATCCGCTCCTCATGCTCCTGAGCATGTACGTCGGCGGCATGATCTTCGGCGCCGTCGGCATCGTAGTTCTGCCGTTCACCATCGTAGTGGTGAAGCGGCTGAACGACTCGGGGCAGATAAAGATATTCAACAGCGACTATCCGCACGCCGGCGGCGGGGAGAAGAAGCCTCTGATCGTCAGGCTGTTCGGCAGAAGAGAAAAAAAGGACAGATGAATCCGAGGTACAAGGCCGTGCTGTTCGACTTCGACGGCACGATAATGGATACGAACGAGATAATCATAAACTCCTGGCGGCACACGTTCAGGGCGATAACGGGCGAGGAGGACGTGCCCGTCTCGCAGCTCACCCCGCATTTCGGCGAGACGCTCGAGACGATCATGGGGTACTATTTCCCCGGGCGCGACAGCCAGGCCATGGTCGAGGTGTACAGGCAGTACCAGCGCCAGCTCAACGACAAGGACATCTACATGTTCGACGGCGTCGAGGACGTGATGAAGGCGCTGCACGGCGCGGGCGTGAAGCTCGGCGTCGTGACGAGCCGCCTGTGGGAATCGACGATGAACAGGTTCTACCACTTCCCCGTGAGGGATATCCTGAGCGCGGCTGTGTCGGCGTCGGACACGAAGATCCACAAGCCCGAGCCGGAGCCGTGCCTGATATGTCTTGAAAAGCTCGGCGTGGACGCGAAGGACGCGCTGTTCGTGGGCGACAGCCGTTTCGATATCATGTGCGCGCACAACGCGGGCGTCGATGCCTGCGCGGTCAACTGGAGCATCTGCTTTCCGCGGGAGATGCGCGCCGGTCTGGCGAAGCCGGACTACGAGATCGATCGTCCCGAAGAGCTGCTCGGCATAGTGCTCGAAGGAAGGGGATAGCGTGACGGGATCGAAGAAAGCGAACGCGGGCGCGGCGGACGAAAGGATCGCGCGCGCCCTTGAAAACTACAGATGCTACGTCGCCTCGGGCAATCCGACGGCGCTCGTGCTCGGAGAGACTGTCTACACGCAGGCCGAGAAGACGGAGATCGGGCAGCGGATAATGGCGGCCGATCCGCGGATAGAGCAGGTCGGATTCCTGCACGGGGGCGCGATGGAGATGGCCGGCGGAGAGTTCTGCGGCAACGCCACGCGCTGCGCTGTATTCGAGCTCCTCGGCGGCGAGCCGGGCGAGATAGAGATGAAGACGTCGGGGGCGGACGCTCCCGTTCGCGGAGGGATAAGGCGGGACGGGACCGTCTGGCTGGAGCTTCCGCCTCCGGGTGATCTCGGGGAGATAATAACGAAGAAGGATGATCTTACGGTCGTGGACCTGCAGGGGATAAGCTTCGCGGTAAAGGAAGGCGCGGGCGGCCGGCAGGAGGCGGTGGAGGCGCTGGAGCGCCTCGGGCTGATGGAGAGGCCGGCCGCCGGCGCCGTGTTCATGCGGGATATAGACGCCGAAAGCGGCGGAGCGGACGTCCGCGGCGAGGCGAAGGCGTTGTTCTTCACGGTGCACGTAAGGGAGGCGCGCACGCTGTTCGACGAGACGGCCTGCGGCTCCGGCACCGCTTCCGCGTGCCTGAGCAGGGCCGCGGCGCTGGCGCCCGCCTGCGGCTATCCTTTCACGTACACGCTGCGCGCGCTGCAGCCCTACGGCGAGTTCCTCGCCGCGCAGGCCGTCCTCGCGTCGCCGCGCGAATGCGAGTCCCTTATCATCAGCGGACCGGTAAAGTACATATAGCCGCGCATCGGCGGCATTCTACTGAAGAGAAAAACATCATGAGCGAATATCAGGATAACGGCGGCGATATAGCTGCAGTCGCGGCAGACCGCGAAAAGATAATAATCAGGACGAGCCTCATAGGCATAGGCGCGAACGTCTTTCTGGCGGCGTTCAAGGCCGGCGTCGGCATCGCCGCGAACTCGATCGCCGTCATACTCGACGCCGTCAACAACCTTTCCGACGCGATGTCGTCGGCGATCACGATAATCGGCGCGAAGTTCGCCGGCCGCCGTCCCGACAAGAAGCATCCGCTCGGTCACGGGCGCGCGGAATACCTGAGCGCGATGATCGTCTCCGCGATCGTCCTTTACGCCGGCATAACCGCGGCCGTCGAGTCGGTCAAGAAGATCATACATCCCGAGCCCGCGGAATATACGGCCGTATCGCTCGTCATTATCGGCGCGGCCGTCGTCGTGAAATTCTTCCTCGGAAGGTACGTAAAGGCGCAGGGCGTAAAGGCGAACTCCGGAGCGCTCGAGGCGTCCGGGGAGGACGCGTTCTTCGACGCGATCCTCTCGCTTTCCGTATTCGCGTCCGCGGTCATATTCATCCTCACCGGCCTTTCTCTGGAAGCCTGGGTCGGCGTCGTCATCGCGCTGTTCATCATCAAGTCCGGCATCGAGCTGATGATCGAGACGCTCGACGACATAATCGGTCACCGCGCGAGCGCTGAGCTGGTCCGCGAGATCAAGGCGATCATCAACGAAGAGCCTCAGGTACGCGGCGCGTACGACCTGTTCCTCAACAACTACGGACCCGACAAGGACTTCGGTTCCGTGCATATCGAGCTGCCCGACACGATGACCGTCGACGAGGTCGACGTCCTCACCCGCCGCCTGCAGGTCGAGGTGTACAAGAAGACGGGCGTCGTAATGACAGGCATCGGCGTCTATTCCTACAATACGAAGGATGAAGACGTCTGCAGGATGCGCGACGAGATCCGCGAGCTCGTCCTCGCGCACGACTGGGCGCTGCAGCTCCACGGCTTCCACATGGACGCTGAGGCGAAGTCCGTCCGCTTCGACGTCGTGATGAGCTTCGACATAAGCGCCAGGGAGGGCCTGATGATCCTTTACGCGGAACTGTCCTCGCGCTTCCCGGACTACACGTTCGTCATCGCCCCCGACATCGACGTCACCGACATCTGAGCGCCCCGCCCCGCCCGCGGCTCTCTGCCCCGCCCCGCGTCCCTGCAGTCCCGCCTGCGCCCGGCCCGCCCCGCGCTTTCAAAAATACTTGAAAATGCTTCCATCATTTGATTGCGCGCGGAAAAACTTTGTGCTAATATATCCGTGTTGCGCCCGACCGGGCTGTTTCGGCCGTCCGTAAGGCAGCAGCGTGCTACCGTGGCTCAGCTGGTAGAGCAGCTGATTCGTAATCAGCAGGTCGCCGGTTCGAATCCGGCCGGTAGCTCCATGGACCGCCCCGCAAGGGCGGTCCTGTTTTATTCTTGCGTGGACCGGCTGCCCCGCAAGGGCGGTCCTGTTTTATTCTTGCGCGGACCGGATGCCTCGCAAGGGCGGTCCTGTTTTATTCCTGCGCAGACCGGCTGCCCCGCAAGGCGATCCGGTCTTGCTCGGATCGAGCGTCCGATCCTGCTTCTCCGTTGCCGAATCCTCTGAATATGGACAAAAGTGCGGTTTTGAAGCCGAACTGTCCTTAAAAGGACGCCATTTTATAGACAAATACCCGATACTTTCTGCCATTTGTCCATATATCTCTCGAAACGCGCCGATCAATGGAATTACGGCCGCAAAATGGGATACCGCAGGCGCTGAATATGGACAGTTCGCCGTAAAGCAGGCCGAATTGTCCATATTTGACGCGATAGGACGGAATAACAGCGCCGAAATGGCGGGAAACGGCGGAATTATGGACAAAAACGAATTTTCGGGCGCTTGCTGTCTATAACGGCTGCGCTCGAGGTACCGCGGCGCAAAGTATGCGGCGGAGGTGGCGGTCTTCGGCGTGCGCGGCGGCGGTTTCAGCGTGCGCGGCGGCGGTTTCGGCATGCGAGGCGGCGTTTTCCGGCGTCCTTTTTTCCGTGCACGAAACCCGAATGCGGTGTATAATAAATTATTATCAATCCTACATCGAGGGCATTACATGGCAACGCAAAGAAGACATCTCCGCATCGGAAAAGAAAACATCAAGAATACGGTCAGAAGGGCCCGGAGCTCCGACAGGTGGCGCGACATACGCCTGTTCCTCAACGGG
>JAEEVI010000083.1 GCA_016287035.1 Bacillota bacterium | reverse complement strand
CTTCTGACGGACAACGACGAGAGGGCCGAGAGCTTCTTCGAGGTCGAGCTCGCCGGAAAGGGGAGCGGCGTCAACCTGATATCGCGCTCCGTAGCGAAGGGCGACTCCTACCAGAAATACCAGTCCAACATAATCGGCAACGCCGAATCCACCGGCCACTCCGAGTGCGACGCGATCCTCGCCGACAACGGCAGGGTCGACGCCGTCCCGATGCTTCAGGCGAACAACAGGGACGCGGCGCTGATCCACGAGGCGGCGATCGGAAAGATCGCGGGCGAGCAGATACTTAAGCTGCGCACGCTCGGCCTCACGGAGGAAGAGGCGGAAAAGGCCATAATCGACGGTTTCCTCAGATGAGCGGGAGGCGGATATGGACAAGATAATCGAACTGAAGGGCATAACCAAGAGCTTCGGCGAGACCAGGGCGATCGACGACGTGAGCCTCGACGTGTACGACAACGAGTTCCTCACGCTGCTGGGTCCCAGCGGCTGCGGAAAGACGACGCTGCTGCGCATAATAGGCGGTTTCGAGAAGCCCGACGAGGGCGACGTCATCTTCATGGGGCGCCGCATAAACGACGTGCCGGCGTACAAGCGGAACGTGAACACCGTGTTCCAGCGCTACGCCCTGTTCCCGCATCTTAACATATTCGAAAACATAGCGTTCCCCCTGCGCGAAAAGAAGCTGCCCGAGAGCGAGATAAGGGAAAGGGTCGACGAGATGCTCGGCATGGTCGTGCTCAGGGGCTTCGAGAAGCGCAGCGTTTCCAGCCTTTCCGGCGGCCAGCAGCAGAGGGTCGCCATCGCCCGCGCGCTGATAGCGCAGCCGCGCGTGCTGCTCCTCGACGAGCCGCTCGCGGCGCTCGACCTCAAGCTCCGCAAGGATATGCAGGGAGAGCTCAAGCGCATCCAGAAGGCGACGGGGATAACGTTCATATTCGTGACGCACGACCAGGAGGAGGCTCTTTCGATGTCCGATACGGTCGTCGTCATGAGCTCCGGCCAGATCCAGCAGATCGGCCGGCCGATAGATATATACAACGAGCCGAAGAACGCCTTCGTGGCGGACTTCATCGGCGAGAGCAACATAATCGACGGCCGCATGCCCAAAGACTTCGTCTGCACGATAAACGGCCGCGATTTCGAGTGCCTCGACGGCGGATTCGCGCCGGGCGAGGCGGTGGACGTAGTCATACGCCCCGAGGACGTGGACATAGTGGATCCGGCGGCCGGACAGCTCACCGGCGTCGTAAGCTCCGTCACGTTCATGGGCGTGCACTACGAGATAATAGTCGACGTGGCCGGCTTCATGTGGATGATCCAGACCACCGACTACGTCGCCGAGGGCCAGACGATAGGCATATGCCTTGAGCCCGACGCGATACACGTTATGAAGAAGAGCGAGTTCTCCGGCATGTTCGGAGACTATTCCTGCTTCTCGGACGAGTACGAGGAGATATCGGATCCGGAGCTCGCGGCTGCGGCCGAAGAAGAGTAGGAGGAGCTGTATTGGGCAGACCCCGCGGCGATAACGCCATGGAGAAAAACCTCATACGGGCGGACCGCACGGCACTTGCGCCTTACACCGCGTGGGCCGCGCTCTTTATCGTCGTTCCCCTGGCGTTCGTGGCGTACTACGCGTTCACAGACGCCTCGTTCAATTTCACGTTCGAGAACATATCCCGGTTCTTTACGGCCACCACGCAGACAGCCTCGGAGGACGGCTCCGTCCGCGAGATACGCACGTATATCGTCATATTCATGCGCAGCCTGAAGCTCGCGGCGATATCGACCGCCGTGTGCCTGGTGATGGGCTACCCGATCGCGTACATAATGGCGAGGAGCGACGCCCGCGTCCAGAAGACGCTCATGACGGTCATAATGATCCCGATGTGGATGAACTTCCTGATCCGCACGTACGCGTGGATAACTATCCTCCAGGACACGGGGCTCATAAACAGGCTACTCTCGGCGGTCGGTCTCTCCCCTGTGCATATAATCGGCACGCAGACGGCTGTCGTCGTAGGCATGGTCTACGACTATCTGCCGTACATGATCCTTCCGCTGTATTCGGTCATGGCGAAGATGGACGTAAAGCTGCTCGAGGCCGCTCAGGATCTGGGCTGCAGCGGGCTGGGCGTCCTCAGGCGCGTCATCTGGCCGCTGAGCGTGCCGGGTGTCATAAACGGAATAACCATGGTCCTGATCCCTTCGATCTCGACCTTCTACATATCCCAGAAGCTGGGCGACGGAAAGTTCTTCCTGATCGGCGACGCGATCGAGGGCCAGTACACCGCCAACAACCTGCATTTCGCGGCGGCGATCGCGTTCATACTAATGATCCTGCTGCTGATCTGCATGGGCGTCATGCGCTGGCTGACGGATAAAAAGAGGGGAGGGCTGGCTTAGATGAAGCACCTTTCCCGCATTTACACCGCGATCATAATGATCTTCCTGTTCGCGCCGATAGCGGTCCTTCTGGTGTTCTCCTTCAACGGCGCCAACAGCCTTTCCGTTATGTCCGGCTTCTCGCTGCACTGGTACAGGGAGCTGCTGCGCGACAGCAACACGCTCATATCGCTGCGCAACACGCTCGTGCTGGCGCTGTCCTCGGCGTTCATAGCGACCGTCATGGGCACCGGCGCGGCCGTGGGCATCGACAAGCTGCGCAGCCGCACGGCTTTAACGGTATACGACACGGTCACGAACATCCCGATGACGAACCCGGACATAATAACCGGCATCTCGCTGATGCTCATGTTCGTGTTCACCGGAAGGCTCATCGGCAGCACCTCGTCTCTCAATTTCGCGACGATGCTGATCGCTCACATAACGTTCTGCCTGCCGTACGTGATACTGCAGGTGCTTCCGAGGCTGTCCCAGATGGACAGGGCGCTGCCGGAGGCGGCGATGGACCTCGGGTGCACGCCTGTGAGGGCGTTCTTCAAGGTCGTGTTCCCCGAGATAATGCCGGGAGTGCTCACGGGCCTGATAATGAGCTTCACGCTGTCGGTCGACGACTTCGTGATAAGCTACTTCACGGCCGGCAACGGATTCGAGACGCTGCCGATACGCATATACAGCATGACGAAGAAGACGGTCACGCCGAAGATGTACGCTCTTGCGACCATAATCTTCTTCACGATAATGGCGCTGCTCATAATAAACAACGTCATGAGCGACGACCAGCGCGCGCAGGCGCGCGAGCGCAGAAAGGCGAGGCTGCCGATGTCGAGCACGGCCGATATGCTGACGGACGCGGAGACCGTCGCTTCTCCGGCGAAGGGGCGCTCCAGGAAGCTCAGCGACAGGGGAAAGCTCGCTGTCGTGGCGTGCCTCATCGCTGTATGCCTGCTGCTGATAATAGTTCCGCCCGCGCTGATCGACAGCGATATGCAGACGCTCAACGTATACAACTGGGGCGAGTATATAGCCGACGGCTCCGAGGAATTCATGGACGTCGTCTCGGAGTTCGAGGACTGGTATTACGACAATTACGGCCGCAGGGTCAACGTCAACTACACGACGTACGCGACGAACGAGGACATGTACGCCAAGCTAAAGAGCGGCGCCGTCAGCTACGACGTCATCGTGCCCTCCGACTACATGATCGCGAGGCTCATCGAGGAGGACATGCTGCTGGAGATCGACTTCGGCAACATCCCGAACTACGAGAACATAGGCGAGGAGTACAGGTATCTGTACTTCGATCCCGAGGCGCGGTACAGCGTTCCGTACATCTACAATATCAACGCGATAATATACGACGCGAACGTAGTGGACGAGGAGGACGCGCAGGGCTGGGACCTGCTGTGGAATCCGAAGTACGCCGGCAAGATCCTGCAGTACAACAATCCGCGCGACGCGTTCGGAACGGCCATGTACAAGCTCGGGATCGACGCGAACACGACCGATCCGGATGAATGGAACAGGGCGCTCGAGGAGCTGCTGAGGCAGCGCCCGCTCGTCAAGGCGTACGTGATGGACGAGGTGTTCAATCTCATGGAGAGCGGCGAGGCCGCGATCGCCTGCTACTACGGCGGCGACTACTTCCTCATGAGCGACGCCGCTTCCGAGGACGTCGACCTTCAGCTCTACTATCCGGACCCGACGTGCTATTTCATGGATTCGATGTGCATCCCCAGCTGCTGCCAGAACAAGGAGCTCGCGGAGATATTCATCAACTTCCTGCTGGAGGAGGACGTGGCCGTCCAGAACGCCGAATACATCTCGTATTCGAGCCCGAACGTGCTGGTGCAGGAGAGCGAGGAGTACGCGGACTACATGGGCGAGGAAGCCATGGAGGCGCTCTACCCCGAGATCGACGACTTTACGGAGCTGTATAACGCGAATTCGTTCCGCAATCAGGACAGCGCCACGATGGACCTGATGAACAGCCTCTGGGAGGCTCTCAAGATACAGTAACGCTCAGCGTGCGGCCGGCCGCGGCTTGCAAAGGCGGTGCGCGCATGATAAAATCCTTTGGTATGGACGACAGGAAAAGAGCATCCCGCGCGACGAGGGCGCTGTGCCTGGCTTTGGCGCTGTGCCTTTCGCTCTGCGGATGCGCAACCTTCGACAACTTCAAAGCCGCGATGGATCAGCGCGGCGGGACGCAGCAGGCCGAACAGCCTGTGCCGGAACAGCCGGGAGATCCGATAAAGATAGGCGTTTTCGAACCTCTCACCGGTAGCGACGCCGAGGCGGCAGCCTCGGAGATCCGCGGAATAGAGCTGGCGCACGAGCTGTACGGAAGGGTCCTCGGACGTCCCGTCGAGCTCGTCTACGCCGACAACCAGTCGGACGCGGCGCTCGCTACGGCGGCGGCGCTGCAGCTCACGCAGGAGGGCGTGTCCGTAGTCATAGGAAGCTACAGGAACGTTCTCAGCATGGCCGCCCAGGATATCTTCGAGGAAGCGGAGCTGCCGGCGGTGGCCTGCACGAACACGAATCCTCTCGTCACCTCGACGAGCGATTACTACTTCAGGGTCTGCGTGGTCGACGCCTTCCAGGGAAACAGCGCGGCCAAGTACGTGCTCGAGTACATGCAGAAGACGAGCGCGGCAGTGCTGGCTCAGGCCGGTGACGATTACTCGTCGGCCATGATCGACAGGTTCCGCGCAAAGATAGAGACCGTCACCGGGACGCTCAACAACGTAAGACTCATCGAGTATCCCGAAGGGACGACGGACTTTACGCCGTATCTCGACAAGATAAAGAGCTTCGGATCGGACTACGTGTTCTTTCCGTCGTCTGCCGAGCTGGGCGAGCAGGTCATATACGACGCGTATCACTCGGGCTACTACTTCAACTGGATAGGGAGCAGCAGCTGGGAGTCGATCATAGATCAGGCAAAGACTGCCGGGAGAAAGGATCTCGGCCATCTGAACAACGCGGCCTACGTCTCGTTCTTCGACGCCGAGGCGGAGCTGTCGCCGGAGACTGAGATCTTCCTGCGCGAATACGCGAGGCGGTACGGTGACGAGGTCCCCGCGGAATCGGTGGCTCTCGGGTACGACGCGTATCTGGTGGCCGTCAACGCGATAAAGACGGCGAAGGATCCGTCCGACGGAAAGCTTATAGCGACTGTCATGTCAAAGATCTTTGAGCTGGAGGGCGCCACGGGCAAGATAACGCTGAGCGCGGACGGCGACCCGATCAAGGATGTTGTAATAATGAGGATAAAAGCGGGGGCGGCTTACGCTGCCTTCACAGCGACCCCGAAATGGGGAGAATAGGAGAAAAGAAAATGGAAGAGAAGATCAGAGAAGCGCTGGAAGATATCCGTCCGTTCCTTCAGAGAGACGGCGGCGACGTGGAGTTCGTGGAGTACACCGCTGACAAGGTGGTCAACGTGCGTCTTCAGGGACACTGCGCGGGCTGCCCGCACGCTCAGGCGACGATCAAGAACGGCATCGAGGCCATCCTCAAGGAGATGCTCGGCGACGCTGTCGCGAGCGTGGAAGCTGTACAGTAGGAAATGAGAAGAAGTTTTCGGAACATCCTGGCCGTAGCCCTCGCTGCGGCCATGTTTTTAAGCGTATGCGGATGCGGCAGGAAAGCGGCGCCGAAGGCTCAGGAGCCCGCGGCCCCCGCGAAAAGCAGCGCTCCGGCGGTGATCGCCGCCAAGCCCGAGCCCAAGCCGGAGCCGAAAGTCTACGACGTGTCGATCTGCTGCGCCGGAGACATAATGGCGCACATGTCGCAGGTCAATTCCGCGCAGGGATCCGACGGGACGTTCGATTTTTACGGCGACTACGTCTACGTCGAAAGGTATTTCAAGGGCGCGGATCTCGCGATGGCCAACTTCGAGTGCACGTTCCCGGGAGACGGCAAATATACGGGATATCCGGCCTTCCGCTCTCCCGACGATATCGCGCGCGACACGGCGGCGGCCGGAGTGGACGTCGCGATATTCGCGAACAACCATATGCTCGATTCGGGACTGTCGGGCGCGAAGCGCACGGTAGAGATACTGCGCGAAAACGGCATGCCCGTCGCGGGCTGCAGAGCCGACACCTCCGAGGACAGATACGTCGTATATACGATGGAGAACGGCCTTAAGGCCGGCGTCGTCGCGTACACCTACGAGACGTCGATGTCCAGCGGAAAGCGGACGATCAACGGCGCCTACATGAACTCGGAGGCCCCGGACTACATCAATTCGTTCCGCTACGACAGCGGCTATATGGACGCCGACATCGATGCGATAGGCGAGCAGATGAAGCTCTGCCGCGAGGCGGGCGCCGACATAGTCATCGCGTACATGCACTGGGGCGAGGAGTATCAGCGCACGCCGAACAGCTATCAGAAGAAGATCGCGCAGAAGCTCGCCGATATGGGCGCGGACGTCGTGTTCGCGAGCCATCCCCACGTGCTGCAGGGCATAGAGATCCTTACGGCCGAGGGCGGAGACGGCGAGCGGAAGGTGCCTGTGTTCTATTCGATCGGCAACTTCATCTCCAACCAGAGGTACGAGACGCTCAAGAACCGCTACACCGAGCAGGGGATGATCGGCTTTATCGATTTTACCGTGACGGAGGACCCTGAAACGGGCGCGAAGAAGATCGGCGAATTTTCCGCGAGCTGCGTGCCCACGTGGGTCGAGCGCTACAACAAGAACGGAAAGACGGACTACGCGATAATACCGCTCGACTCCGATCTCGAAAACAACCCGGACCTTCTGGCTTCCGGCCATCTCGACCGCGCCAGGCAGGCGCTCGCGGACGTGACGGAGCTCGTCGGCGAGGATTTCATAAGAAAATAGACGAAATGAGATTTACGATAGCTAAAAAGATAGACAGAGCGCCGAGCGAGAAGGGCGTGGATCTGCGGAGCGTAACGTGGCCCGCGGCCGGGGCGGCCGGGGACAGCGCGGACGCTTCGCGCGCCGAGATGGTGGTGCTCGCGGATTCCTACGAGGAGATAAGGCTGAGGGCCGCCGCGTTCGACGCGCGCGAACAGGAGATCAGGCTCCGCTGCAGGATGCTGGGAAAGAGCCTCAAGGTGACGTGCGAGGGGCCCGGCGCGCCCGACGCTCTCATGGAGTTCGCGGGGAGCGTCGGCTTCGCGTGCGAAGACGCGCGCGACTGCGTCGACTTCTACAACAAATGCGTCGCCGCGCGGCGCGCCGGAAACGCACCGGCCGCAGCGCCTGCGCCGTTCGCTCCGGTCGCGATCGCGCTCACGAGGAACGACTTCCGGCTGGAGGCTGAGGCTGAATGGCCGGAGGACGAGGATCCGGAACCGTTCTACGCGTCGATAATGCCGGATCTCGACCGCTACGGCATGGGCGTCGTAAAATAGTTGCATTATATATCGAGCGGCACCGGCCGCGCGAATAACAGACGAAAAACGGCCGCCGCGCTTCGCGCGGCGGCCGTTTACTTCTATGTGGGTCCCGCGTCGTCCGGGACCTATT
>JAEEVI010000082.1 GCA_016287035.1 Bacillota bacterium | reverse complement strand
TGCTGATGGTGGACTTCTCCTGCGCGCTGAAACTCTCGATGCCGCTGAGCGTATTGTCCGCGATGCGGGAGGCCGGGCGGCACAAGATCACCGTAAAGGGCGGAAAGTTCATGGAACTGGTCAGCGTCGCCGATACGGTCATCTTCGACAAAACAGGAACGCTCACGAAGGCATGCCCGACGGTCACGGAAGTCGTGCCCTTCAACGGTGAGGACGAAAAGGAGATGCTCAGGATCGCGGCCTGCATCGAGGAACACTTCCCGCATTCCGTCGCGAACGCTGTCGTTAAGGCGGCCAACGACAAATGTCCCGATCAAAGCGAGATGCACAGCGAGGTCGAATACGTCGTCGCTCACGGCATAGCCACGAAGATCGGAGATAAGCGGGCCGTCATCGGGAGCGCCCACTTTATATTCGAAGACGAGGGGATAACGATCCGCCCGGAGGACCGGGAGCGCTTTGAACGGCTTCCGCAGTCCGTATCCTGGCTGTATCTCGGCATCGGCGGGATCCTTTCCGCGGCGATCGGGATATCCGATCCGCTTCGTCCGGAGGCGCGCGCCGCGGTCGAGGAGCTGCACGCCGAGGGCATCGGAAAAGAGGTCATGCTGACGGGGGATAATAAAAGGGCCGCGGCAGCTATCGCGGAGCAGCTCGGGATCGACGAATACCGCGCGGAGGTCCTCCCCGAGGATAAAGCCGCGTTCATCAGGGCGGAGCGCGAGGCCGGAAGGACCGTCGTCATGATCGGCGACGGCATCAACGACATTCCGGCGCTCTCGCTTGCCGACGTAGGCGTCGCCGTGGGAAGCGGCGCGGTCATCGCCCGCGAGGTAGCGGACGTGACGATCGCCGCGGAGGACCTTCGCGAGCTGGTATGGCTGAAGCGCCTGAGCGACGCCCTTATGCGCCGCATCGAACGCAACTACCGCTTCGTGATCGGCTTCAACGGCGCGCTTATCCTGCTCGGCGCGTTCGGAATTCTCGCGCCTGCGGCAGGCGCGCTGCTTCACAACACTTCGACGATCCTGCTGAGCATGGACTGCCTCACGGCGCTGATCGACGGGGAATAGGTCGCGGCGCGGCGTGACGCTTCCGCGTTCGCCGCTGTCATCCGCAGTATCCTACATACGCTTGTCCCTAAGGGGACAAGCGTTTATAATTATAGAAAGCACAACGAAAGGAGACCTCCAATGCCTGCGAAAAAGACCGGCCGCGCTACCGCCGCCGAACTTAAGAAAATGGACAGATACTGGCGCGCCGCGAACTATCTCACAGCATGCCAGCTTTACCTGCTCGACGACCCGCTCCTTGAGCAGCCTCTTACGGCCGACCGGATAAAGAAAAAGATCGTCGGTCACTGGGGCACGTGCCCGGGGCAGAATTTCATATACACGCACCTCAACAGAGTCATAAAGAAATACGATCTCGACATGATCTACATCTCGGGCCCGGGCCACGGCGGAAACGCGATGGTGGCGCAGGACTGGCTCGACGGCAGCTATCAGGAGGTCTATCCCGACATAACGCAGGATCTGGAGGGCATGCGCAAGCTCTTCAAGAGGTTCTCGTTCCCGGGAGGCATACCTTCCCACGTGGCGCCCGAGACTCCGGGCTCGATCCACGAGGGAGGGGAGCTCGGTTATTCTCTCGCTCACGCGTTCGGCGCCGTCACCGACAATCCGTCGCTGATAGCCGCGACCGTCGTAGGCGACGGAGAAGCAGAGACCGGTCCGCTCGCCGCGAGCTGGCAGCTCAACAAGTTCATATCCGCCGCGACAGACGGCGCCGTCCTGCCGATACTGCACCTCAACGGCTACAAGATCGCGAATCCGACCATACTCGCGCGCATATCCCATGAGGAGCTCGAAGCCTTCTTCAACGGCTGCGGCTGGGAGCCTCATTTCGTAGAGGGCAGCGACCCCGCGAAGATGCACCGCGCCATGGCCGATACGCTCGACGAATGTATCGAAAAGATACTCGCTTATCAGAAGGCCGCCCGCGAGGACGGAAACACAGAACGCCCGAGATGGCCGATGATCGTCCTGCGCGCTCCAAAGGGCTGGACCGGCCCCGCGTACGTCGACGGAGCCAAGGTCGAGGACTACTGGAGGGCGCATCAGGTGCCCATCCAGCCCGATTCCGAAGAGCACATCCGCGAGCTGGAAAAGTGGCTCAGGAGCTACAGGCCGGAGGAGCTGTTCGATAGCGAAGGGCATCCGGCGAAGGATCTTCTCGAGCTGCCTCCGAAGGGCGAAAGGCGCATGGGCGCGAACCCCAACGCTAACGGCGGACAGCTGCTGAGAGACCTGAGGCTTCCGGATTTCCGCGATTACGCCGTCGACGTCCCGTTCCCGGGAAGCGTCGACGCGCAGGATATGACAGAGCTCGGGAAATTCGTGCGCGACATATACCGCCTGAACGGGGACGCGAGAAACTTCAGGTCGTTCGGCCCGGACGAGACGAATTCGAACCGTCTGAACGCCGTTTTCGAGGCCGAGGACCGCGTCTGGGGCGGAGACGTCTACGACATAGACGACCATCTTTCGCCCGGCGGGCGCGTGATGGATTCGGTGCTGTCAGAGCATATCTGCCAGGGCATGCTCGAGGGCTATCTGCTCACGGGCCGCCACGGCTTCTTCAACAGCTACGAGGCCTTTATACGCATCGTCGATTCGATGTTCTCGCAGCACGCGAAGTGGCTCAAGGTCTGCAGCCAGCTGCCCTGGAGGCATAAGATCGCCTCGCTCAACTACGTCCTCGCCTCGAACGTGTGGCAGCAGGACCATAACGGCTTTACGCATCAGGATCCCGGCTTCCTCGACCATATGGCAAACAAGAAGGCCGATGTCGTCAGACTGTATCTGCCTCCCGACGCCAACTGCCTGCTCAGCTGCTTCGATCACTGCGTCCGCAGCCGCAACTACGTCAACTGCATCGTGGCTTCGAAGCACCCCAGACCCCAGTGGCTCACCATGGAGCAGGCCGTAAAGCACTGCACGCAGGGCATCGGCATATGGCAGTGGGCATCGACGGACGGCGGAGATGAGCCCGATATCGTCATGGCATGCTGCGGAGACACTCCTACGCTGGAGACGCTCGCGGCCGTCACGATACTGAGAGACGCGTTCCCGGATCTGAAGATACGCGTCGTAAACGTCGTCGATCTGATGCGCCTGCAGGACAGGTCGCAGCATCCCCACGGCCTGAGCAGTCAGGATTACGACGCGCTGTTCACGAAGGACAGGCCTATACTGTTCGCGTATCACGGATATCCCAGCCTGATACACGAGCTGACCTACAAGCGCGCGAACAAGGACCTGCACGTCCGCGGCTACATAGAGGAGGGCACGATAACGACGCCCTTCGACATGCGCGTGCTCAATAAGATAGACAGATTCGACCTTGTCATATCGGCCGTGCAGCTGCTGCCCGGACTCGGCAACAGGGGCGCGCACCTGATACAGCAGATGAAGGACAAGCTGGTCGAGCACAGACAGTACATATATGAGAACGGCACAGATCTCCCCGAGATCGCCGAATGGAGATGGACACGGAGGAAATAAGGAGAGCATGAAAGACGCAGAAAGCGCGTTTCCGTACGTGGACGGAACGTTCGTATTCGACGAATTCATATTGAAAAACCGTATACGCGTAAACAGATATCTGAATACGATCCTCTGGGCTTTCGTCGTTACAGGACCCGCGATAGCGCTCGGCATAAAGGGCGGCGTTTTCCCCGACATCACCTATACGACGTGCGTCGTGATATCCGCCGCGGTGTGCGTGATGGCGTCGATCCATCTGATCCTGCTCAGGAAGTTCCCGGGCTCGGTCGTGACGAGCATCGCCGCGCTGCTGTCGCTCAACATACTTCTCGTATACATGGCGTGCTCGCACGTCTCGATATTCCTCACGTGGTTCCTCGTGCCGCTGCTGAGCCTGCTGTTCTGCGACAGGCGCATCTATATCTTCGCGCTCGTCGTTAACTACGCGATGATGTTCATGTCGACCTGGCTCGTCTCACCGCATTACGCCGGCCTGCGCGCCGACGCGGACACGGCTTTCGCGTACTTCGTGAACACCTTCGGCGGATTCACCATAGAGACCGTCATAATGCTCATATCCGGGCTCATGATCAGCAAGATCACCGTGGATAATTTCAGGGATATGTTCGAGCAGCACAAGGTCATAAAGAAGCACGAATCCGAGATGAAGGAGGAGCTCGAGATCCTCGACTCGATGGCCGAGATCTACGACAACGTCAATCTCATAAGCTTCGTCGACAATACCGAGATGTCGCTGCGCAGCGCGGAAAAACAGAAGATCTCGATCGACATGCAGGCGCAGACGCATACTCAGATGAACCAGAAGCTGAAGCTCCGCGTGATGCCCGATCAGCTCGACGATTTCCTCAAGTTTACGGACATAAGGACCGTGAGGGCCCGGCTGACCGGAAAGAAGATCATAAGCGCGGACTTCATAGACGTGGTCAAGGGCTGGTTCCGCGCGCAGTATATAACCGTCGATTCCACATCAGACCGCATACCGAACACCGTCATCTATACGACCAGAAACGTCGACGAGGAGAAGCGCCGCGAGGAGCATCTCATAAGGCTCTCCCTCACGGACGAGATGACGAGGCTCTACAACCGCCGCTGCTACGATGAGGATCTCGAAGAATATAAGCTGAAAGGACTCGGCGACGGATTCGTGCTGTTCTCGGTCGACGTCAACGGCCTCAAGAAGGTGAACGATCAGAAGGGGCACGCCGCGGGCGACGAGCTGATAAAAGGCGCTGCCGACTGCCTCGCCCTGGCCGTGAGGAACAAGGGAAAGGTGTACAGGACCGGCGGAGACGAATTCATAGCGATCGTCCACACGGACGAACCGGAAGCGATCTTCAGCGAGATACGCAGCCACGCCGGGGCCTGGCACGGCGTATACTCCGATACCATGACGATGTCCGTCGGCTATGCTTCAAAAAAGGACGAGCCGGACGCGGAGATCGACGAGCTTGAGCGCATCGCCGACGCGCGCATGTACGAGGACAAGGAGCGCTATTACAGGGAAAACGGGATAGACCGACGGAGATAGCGCCGGATCGCAAATACGAGCAGGTATTTTGGCTTTAAAAGAAATGAGCATTTTTCAGACACTTACGGGAGGTAATCCTTCCGGCGCGGAGCCGGAAGACCTTGCGCGCGGCGAGGCTATAGCGATCCTGAGATCCGAGCTGGACTCGGCGGAGGCTGTCGTTATCGGCGCCGGCGCGGGGCTTTCCACCTCTGCCGGTTTCATTTACACGGGCGAGCGGTTCGAGAGGTGGTTCCCGGACTTCATACGTGAATACGGGATCCGCGATATGTATTCGGGAGGGTTCTTTCCGTACCCTTCGAAGGAGATATTCTGGGCCTACTGGGCGCGGTACATATACATAAACCGGTACATGGATCCTCCGAAGCCTGTATACGAAGATCTTCTCTCGCTCGTGAAGGACAGGGACTACTTCGTCATCACGACGAACGTCGATCACTGCTTCCAAAAGGCCGGTTTCAGCAGGGACCGCCTTTTCTATACGCAGGGGGATTACGGACTGTTCCAGAGCACCGATCCGCGCAACCGCAGGACGTACGAAAACGAGGACTGGGTCGCGCGGGCGATGCGGGCGCAGGGCTTCGCCGGGGGCGACGGGGGGATATTCGAGCCGCCCGCGGACGGCCGGATAAAGATGGAGATACCGTCCTCTCTCATCCCGAAATGCCCGGACGACGGCGCGGACATGACCATGAATCTGCGGTCCGACGATTCATTCGTGGAGGACGAGGGCTGGCACAGAGCCGCTGCGGCGTACGCCGCTTTCCTTAAAAAGCACGAAGGCTCGCATATCCTGTTCCTCGAGATCGGCGTCGGCATGAACACCCCTGTCATCATAAAATATCCGTTCTGGCAGATGACGGACGAGAACCCGAAGGCGTTTTACGCCTGCCTGAACCGTGACGAGGCGTACTGCCCCGACCGGATAAGACGCCGGTCAGTCTGCATCGGCGGCGACAGCGGTGAAGTGATAAAGCTCCTGATGTGACAGTTTTCAATAACGGGATCGATCAAGAATGGAAATAAGAAAATCGACGGAACGGGACGTTCCGAGGATAATGGAGATATACGGCTTCGCGAGGAGATTCATGGCGGAGCACGGGAATCCGCACCAGTGGGGGCCGACGAACTGGCCGCCGGAGGATCTCATACGAAGCGACATAAGATCCGGAAACAGCTATGTCTGCGTAAACGGTGAAGGACGCGTCATCGGAACGTTCTTCTTCGCGCAGGGCGAGGATATCGAGCCGACGTACAGGGAGATAACGGAAGGGGAATGGCTTGCCGGCGGTCCGTACGGCGTCGTCCACAGGATCGCGTCCGACGGTTCTGAAAAGGGCATCGGAGCGTTCTGCATAGACTGGGCGTTCAGACAGTGCGGCCATCTGAGGATCGACACTCACGGCGACAATACCGTCATGCAGAGCCTTCTCGGAAAGCTCGGATTCGTCCGCTGCGGAACGATATACGTGGAAGAGGACGACTATCCGCGGCTGGCGTTCGAAAAAACCGCGGCGAAGTGATATAATCAAATATCGGCAGATCAAAGATCAGAAATATCGGATAAATGCAGAACGACAGAACAGACAGGATCAGAGAGATGGAGACATGCCTCAGCGCTTCGGCCGAGGCTGTCGGCAGGCTGTCCGAAGCCTTGTCCGCGTACGAGGATTCGCTCGAGCGGTTAAAGAAGCTCTCGGATTATTACGAGAGCGCGCTTTGGATGGACGATTTCGAGGCAGACGAGGCAGGCGAGCTTCCTCCTCCCGAAGAGCTGCCGCGCGGCGTGCTGTCGGAGGACGCGGTGTACGATCTTCTGACGGAGAACCGGGGGCTCTCGGTCCGCATGCTGCGCCTTCTTACGTATCTCGCGGAGAACGATCTGGGGTAGCTCATATGCCTGGAGGAAGAGGCGGGCCCGGAGGACCGGGCGGTCATTACATGACGGAAGAGGAGAAGGCGGCTCAGCCGAAGGTGACGCCGGAGCTCCTTAAAAGAGTCTTTTCGTATCTCGAGCCGTACTGGAAGCAGCTCGCGCTCGTTCTCGTGTGCATCGCCGCGTCTTCGGTATTCAATATCCTCCCATCCATATTCACAGGAAAGATAATCGACAAAGGCCTCATAGGAAGAGATATGAGGCTGCTTGTCATATACATAATTATGTCTCTCAGCGTGACTCTGCTCGTGAACCTCATCGGAGTCGCCGAGAGCTACCTGAATTCCTGGATCGCGCAGCATATAACCTTCGATATGCGCAACCAGATGTACAGGCACCTGCAGATGATGTCGCAGAGGTTCTTCACCTCGAACAACCAGGGCGACATAATCACGAGGATGACGAGCGATATCGACGGCGTCGAGTCCGTCATAACGAGCACGTTCAGGAGCATCCTGTCGAATTCGATCACGCTCGTCTTCGCGCTGGTCGCGATGTTCAGGAAGAGCTGGGTGTTGGCGCTGCTCGGCATGGCGGTCATACCTCTTTTCGTGCTTCCGACCAGAAGGGCGGGAAAGACGAGATGGACGCTCACGCGCGAGGCTCAGGAGGCGAACGACGAGGTCAACGGCATACTCAACGAGACGCTTTCTGTCAGCGGACAGCTCCTCGTAAAGCTGTTCGGCCGGGAGAATCACGAGTACGAGCGCTACAGGAGCGTGAACGAGCGGATGGTCAGCCTCAACATCAAGGAGCGCATGGCCGGCCGCTGGTTCTTCATGGTGCTGTCCACGGTCACGAACATCGGTCCGATGCTGCTCTATTTCGTCGGCGGTCTGCTCATGATGAAGTACGACAGCTCGCTAACCGTGGGCGATATAACGGTGCTCGTGGCGCTTCTGGGGAAGACTTACATGCCCGTAAACAGCCTGCTCAACATCCAGGTCGACTGGATGCGCTCGATGGCGCTGTTCAGCAGGATCTTCGAATACTTCGACATGAGGCCCGAGGTGACGACTCCGCACAGGCCTACTCCCATGAAAAATATAACCGGCAGCGTCGAGTTCTCGCACGTCGATTTCTGGTACGAAAAGGGCAGGCAGATACTCAAGGACGTGAGCTTTAAGCTCGAGAGCGGAAAGAGCATGGCCATCGTCGGGCCCTCCGGCTCCGGAAAGAGCACGATAATAAACCTGATCCCCCGTCTGTACGACGTGACGGGCGGCAACGTGCGGCTCGACGGCGTCGACGTGCGCGCCATAAAGCTGGATCTGCTGAGGCAGAGCGTCGGCATAGTGTCGCAGGAGACGTATCTGTTCAACGGCACGATCCGCGAGAACCTGCTCTACGCGAAGCCTGACGCGACGGAAGAGGATATGATACAGGCCTGCAGACGCGCGAACATCTACGACTTCGTGCAGGCCCAGCCCGACGGGCTGGACGCGATGGTCGGGAACAGGGGCCTCAAGCTTTCCGGCGGAGAGAAGCAGCGCATATCGATCGCGAGGGTGCTCCTAAAGGATCCTGCGCTGCTGATATTCGACGAGGCGACGTCCGCGCTCGATTCCATATCGGAGAAGAAGATACAGGACGCCATAGAGCCGATCATAAAGGAGCGGACGAGCATTCTTATCGCTCACAGGCTGTCGACGATACTGGCGGCCGACGAGATATTCGTGCTTAAGGACGGAAGGATCGTCGAGCACGGCCAGCACAGGGATCTCGTAGCGCTCGGAGGCGTCTACACCGAGCTTTACGAGACGCAGTTCAGCAGGCCGGAGGAATGACGCGGCCTTACCGCCGCGGCGCGTTCGAAAGAGAGGAAAACATGGAAAAAAGAAATATAGGAGGTCTTGAGGTCTCCGCGATAGGGCTCGGATGCATGGGCTTTTCCCAGAGCTATCCGCCGTTCCCCGAAAAGAGCGAGGCCGTGGCGATGATCCGCAGGGCGGCTGAAGCCGGGATCACGTTTTTCGATACGGCTCAGATCTACGGACCTTTCGTGAACGAGGAGATCGTCGGAGAGGCGCTTCAGCCGATCCGAAGCGAGGTCGTGATAGCGACGAAATTCGGATGGGACATACCGGCAGACGCCGCTTCGTACGACGCCGGCAATATGTTCGGACTCAACAGTAATCCTGAGCATATCCGCAGGAGCGTCGAGGGATCGCTCAAAAGGCTGCGCACCGACCATATCGATCTGTTTTATCAGCACCGCGTGGATCCGAAGGTCCCGATCGAGGAGGTCGCGTCGACGGCTGCCGACCTGATAAGGGAAGGGAAGATACTTCATTTCGGGCTTTCTGAGGCCGACGCGAAGACGATAAGGAGAGCTCACGCGGTCTGCCCCGTTACGGCGGTGCAGAGCGAGTATTCCATGTTCTTCCGCGACCCCGAAAAAGAGGTGATCCCGACGCTCGAGGAGCTCGGGATCGGCTTCGTTCCGTTCTCGCCGCTCGGAAAGGGCATCCTGACGGGACGTTTTAACAGGGGCTCGAAGTTCGAGGGCGCGGACTTCCGTTCCGGTATCCCGCGCTTTCAGGGAGAGAACTATCAGCACAACCTCGCTCTGGCGGAATATGTCGGACAGCTTGCCGAAGAAAAGGGCGCGAAGCCGTCCCAGATCGCTCTGGCCTGGCTGCTCGCCCAGAAGGATTTTATCGTGCCCATTCCGGGAACGAAGAGGGAGGACCGGCTGGCGGAGAACATAGGAAGCCTCAATGTCGTCTTTACCGGGGAAGAGCTCGCGGCGGTAAGAGAGAAGCTCGACAGCATAGAGATACTCGGCGCGAGGTATCCCGCGGCGCACATGAAGCTCGTGGAGCCTTGAGGCGGGGCGTCCTGGCAGCCGGTATCGCGGAAATAAAAAAAGGCCTGCGGCGTTCAGCCGCAGGCCTTTGATGCTTTACATGTCCTCCAT
>JAEEVI010000081.1 GCA_016287035.1 Bacillota bacterium | reverse complement strand
CTTACCGCGGCGGGCACGGCCGCGCTTTTATCGAACCTCGCCAAGGGCTGCGAAAAGCAGTACATGCCGGAGCAGGCCGAGGCCTTCAGAAAGCTCGCCGACTGGTGCGAGGCTCAGGGAGAGCCCGCGTCTGACCCCTCCTTCGACAAGCTTCTCGCGCTGATCAACGACGACCTCGAAAAGGGCTACCCCTCCGCCGCCGCTGCGGCCGCGAAAAAGGGCGACCGCGGGGCCCTGCGCGCCCTCACCTGGAACGAGAAGGTGACGCGCATACTCAAATCGCTGCTCGAGCGCTACGCGCGCGAGGGAGACGCCATGCTCGAAAACACCGGCGTCTACGTCTGCACGATCTGCGGCTTCGTTTACGTCGGAGACGAGCCGCCCGAAATCTGCCCGGTTTGCAAGGTGCCGAGCCGCAAGTTCGAAAGGATCGGAGGTTGAGCATATGAGTGATAGATTTGCAGTCAGAAATATAAGGCTGTGCGAAAAGGACTGTCTGTGCCTATACGTATGCCCCACCGGCGCGTCGGACACCGAGAACAGCGTGATAGATACCGAAAAGTGCATAGGCTGCGGAGCCTGCGCGGACGCCTGCCCCTCGAGGGCGATAAGCCTCGTCCCGCGCGAGTATCCGAAGCAGCAGCTTAAAACGGTCGCCGTCGCGGCAAAGCTCAGAAGGCTCGTCGACAGCAAGTCCGAGCAGGAAACGGCCGCGGCCGCCCTTCCCGGACCTCTCGCCGCGGCCGTAAGAAGATCGAGCCGCATCATGGCCGAGGATCTTCTCCGCGAATCCGGGTATATGCTTCCGCAGTGCGGCAACGCGAGGGAGCTGCTGAGCAGCATGAAGCCCCTTGCCGGCCACCCGGGTTTTCCGGCCGAAGCTCTCAGCCTTCTTCTCGACACGCTTTCGTTCAACGAATAAAGAATGAACAGCGACCGCAGAAAAGGAATAATCTGCATAATACTCGCGGCGTTCTTCTTCTCGCTGATGAGCCTCTTCGTGAAGCTCTCCGGAGACGTTCCGACGATGCAGAAGTCTCTGTTCAGGAACCTGATAGCCGCCGCCGTCGCGCTCATCTCGCTCATAAGGAGCGGAGAGCCCTTCCGCGTGCAGAAGGGATGCCTGAAGGACCTTCTGCTGCGCTCCGCCTTCGGCACCCTGGGCATACTCGCAAACTTCTGGGCGATAGACCACCTCGCGCTGGCGGACGCCAACATGCTGAGCAAGCTCTCGCCCTTCTTCGCCATCATAATGTCGGCCTTCATACTTAAGGAGATCCCCTCCCGCTTCGACTGGCTGTGCGTGGCGATATGCTTTACGGGCGCGCTGTTCGTGATAAGGCCGACGGCGGGCCTTGCGAGCCTTCCCGCTCTCGTGGGCGTGCTCGGAGGCTTCGGCGCGGGCACGGCCTATACCTTCGTCAGAAAGCTCGGCAAAAAAGGCGAGAGGCCGCTGATAATAATCCTGTTCTTTTCGCTGTTTTCTTGCGTGAGCGTTCTGCCCTTCGTCGCCGCGGATTATCATCCGATGAGCATGAGGCAGCTCATGATGCTGCTGCTCGCGGGGCTTTCGGCGGCCGGAGGCCAGCTCTCGGTGACCTCGGCCTACAGGTTCGCACCTGCAAAGGAGATATCGATATTCGACTACACCCAGATAATCTGGGCGGCCCTGTTCGGCATAATCGTCTTCGGCACCTTCCCCGACGCCTTCAGCATCGCGGGCTTCGTGCTTATCGCGGGAGCCGCCGTCCTGCGCTGGCAGCACGCCAGGACGAAACAGGGTTAAAGCCCGCCGCAGGGAAAGGCACCAAAAGGATCCAGAAAACCTGAAAACGCAGGCGCGGAGATCCGCGCCTGAAGACTCCGGAACCATCCGGAGTCTTTTTTTACATTTTGTGCTTGACATCCGCATCATGATGATATCATAATGATATCGAAAAGAACCGGACGGCCGGCAGGCTCCGGTGAAGAAGCTCTCAGCTCAAGGAGGATATATATGACTGAAAGAAAGATAACGAACAAGAACGGCATGGCGATGCTCCTGCTCACCATACTGCTTTACATCGCGGGAGTATTCGCAGTGATAGCCATGGGACTGTCCGTGCGCGTTCCCGGAGGCCTCAGGGCCGTCGTGACGCTGCTCGCCATAGTATGGTTCATGGGCGGCTGGATACTGCTGCTCGGCCTCAAGGTCATCCGTCCGCAGGAGGCCCTGGTGCTCACGCTCTTCGGCAAATACTACGGAACGATCTCGGAGGACGGCTTCTACTGGGTCAACCCCTTCTGCGTAGCCGTCAACCCCGCCGCGGCGACCAAGCTCAACCAGTCCGGCGACGTGAGCGAGGACAGCCCCCTCGCCCAGATGATCAACGGCAAGAACCAGCAGTCCGTGGCTCTGGGAGCGAGCAAGAAGATCTCGCTCAAGATCATGACCCTGAACAACAGCCGCCAGAAGATCAACGACTGCCTCGGCAACCCCGTCGAGATCGGGATCGCCGTCATGTGGAAGGTCGTAAGCCCCGAAAAGGCGGTCTTCAACGTGGACAACTATAAGGAGTATCTCTCCCTGCAGTGCGACAGCGCGGTAAGAAACATCGTAAGGCTCTATCCCTACGACGTGGCTCCGGGCGTCGACACCACCGGCGACGGCATAGCCGACGAAGGCTCGCTCAGAGGTTCCTCCGCCCTCGTGGCCCAGAGGATAAGAGACGAGATCCAGGAGAAGGTCGACGAGG
>JAEEVI010000080.1 GCA_016287035.1 Bacillota bacterium | reverse complement strand
GTGCCTGGAGTGGAAGACGGTCGTAGCGATGGTCAAGACGCTGAGAGCCGGCCGGTCCGTGGGATACGGCAGGACCTTCACCGCGGACCGCGATATGACGGTCGCGACGCTTCCCGTCGGATACGCCGACGGCTACAGGCGCTCTCTCTCGAACAGGGGCCGCGTCCTGATAAACGGCCGTGAGGCGCCGATAGTCGGAAGGATCTGCATGGACCAGATGATGGTGGACGTCACGGACATACCCGGCGTCGTACCCGGCACCGAAGCCGTCCTGATCGGCAGGAGCGGGGAGCTCTTCTACGGAGCCGACGACATGGCCCGCGACGCGGAAACTATAGGGTACGAGATCGTATGCGATATTTCAAAACGCGTCGCGAGGGTGTATACTGGTTAAGTTCATACATGTTTTTCGATAAACGTTTTTATAAAGGAGCAATTTATCATGGATAATCGTGAACGTTTGGGAAGCCGTCTCGGATTCCTGATGCTTTCGGCGGGATGCGCGATCGGCTGCGGCAACGTGTGGAAGTTCCCGTGGATGTGCGGTCAGAACGGCGGCGGAAGCTTTATGGTAGTGTACGTCCTCTGCCTTATAATCCTGGGACTCCCCGTCCTTACGATGGAATTCACGCTCGGCAGGGCGGCGCAGACGAGCCCCGTGCGGATGTTCAGAAAGCTCGAAAGACCGGGGACCAAGCTCGGAGGCTGGGGATACGTCTGCCTCCTCGCGAACATCGGTCTCATGGCGTTCTACACGGTCGTTACGGGCTGGATAATCTATTACTTCGTAAAGTTCCTTCTGGGATCCTACGAATCCCTGAGCTTCGGCGCGATGCTGTCCAGGCCGTCGATAAACCTCGGATACATGCTCTTCGCCGTCGTCGCCGCGTTCCTTATCCTCAGCTTCGATCTTCAGAAGGGGCTCGAGCGCGTCACCAAGATAATGATGATCGCTCTCTTCGCCCTCATGGTCATACTCGCGTTCAACAGCTTCCTGCTCCCCGGAGCGAAGGAGGGCCTGGCGTTCTACCTCGTTCCTGATTTCTCCAAGATAAACGGAAGCGTGGTCGTCGCGGCGATGAACCAGGCGTTCTTCACGCTGTCGCTGGGCATAGGCAGCATGGCTATATTCGGCAGCTATATCGGAAAGGACAGATCGCTCATGGGCGAGTCCGTCAACGTCATCTGCCTCGATACGGTCGTCGCGGTGCTGGCGGGTCTCATAATGTTCCCCGCGTGCTTCACGTTCGGAGTCGAGGTCAACGCCGGACCGAGCCTTCTCTTCGACACGATGGCCCAGGTGCTCGGCCACATGAGAGGCGGCCGCTGGTGGGGATCGCTGTTCTTCCTGTTCATGGTCTTCGCGGCGATGTCGACCGTCCTTGCCGTATGCGAGAACATCCTCGCGATGGTCAGGGATCTGACGGGCTGGAGCCGCCCGAAGGGGAGCGTCGTATGCGCGATAGTCATCTTCCTGCTCGCGACGACCACCGCTCTCGGATTCAACGTCATACATTTCCAGCCGTTCGCCGAGGGCTCCACGTGGCTGGATCTCTGGGACTTCTTCGTCTCGAACAACGCTCTGCCTCTCGGGTCTCTCGTGATCGCGGTCTTCTGCTGCAGCAGCATAGGCCTCGGCTGGGACAAGTTCATGGCGGAAGCGAACGAGGGCAGCGGCATGAAGGTGCAGCAGTGGATGAGGCCGCTGTTCAAGTGGGTCGTTCCACTGGTGATCGCGTTCATCTACATATACGGACTCATCACGTTCAAATGGAGATAAAACTAAAAGAACAGCCGGCGGAAAGCCGGCTGTTTTTTATTATCGCTTTTGAGCGCCGTCCGCGCGCCCTGCGGCACCGCGCCCGCGCTTTGCCGCTGTAGTCAGCGGCTCCTGAGCAGTTCTTTCGCCTGCATCCTCGCGCTGTCAGTCACGTTTTTGCCCGACAGGAGCCTCGCGAGCTCCTCGACGCGCTCTTCGTCCGAAAGAGGCGTTACGGTCGTGTGCGTGCTTATCTCGTCGCTGACCTTTTCTATCCTGTAATGATGATCGGCAAGCGCCGCGATCTGCGGAAGGTGCGTTATGCACACGATCTGATGACTTTTTGATATCGACAGCAGCTTTTCCCCGACTATGCCCGCGGTGGCGCCGCTTATGCCCGAATCGATCTCGTCGAAGATCATCGTCGGGATAGCGTCGAGGTCGCCGGTTATCCTCTTCATGGCGAGCATTATCCTCGACAGCTCGCCGCCGCTGGCTATCTTCGCGAGAGGCCGCGGGTCGGAGCCCTTGTTGCTGGCGATGAGGAATTCCGCCCTGCAGGAGCCGTTTTCGGAAGCGGGGCAGGAAGACATCAGAACGCCGAAACGCGCGTCCTTGAAGTTGAGCTCGGACAGTTCCCCCGTGACGGCCGCTTCGAGCGTCTTCGCGGCTCTTTTCCTGAGCTGTTCGAGGACGGAAGCTTCCTTTTCGTATTCGCTTTTATATGCCGCGAGGTCCGCTTCGAGCCGCGCGCAGCGGGAGTCCGACGTTTCTATCTCGAGCAGCTCCGCTCTCGCCTTTTCGAGATAGGAGAGCACGGAATCCAGGGAGCCGCCATACTTTCTCTTTAGCCGTCCGAGCTCGTCGAGCCGGTCGAGCTTCTCCTCGAGATCCCTCTGCGAGAAGCTGACGCTCCCGCGGAAGCGGCGGAGCCTCTCGGAAAGGTCGCTCATGCTGTAATACGCGTCCTGCAGCTGCGCGTGGAACTCCGTAAGCTC
>JAEEVI010000079.1 GCA_016287035.1 Bacillota bacterium | reverse complement strand
GCCGTCCGGCTCCACTATCGGCAGATACTCCGTATCTCCGGACTGCGGATCCACTACCGAATGGCCGCTCCATACGGTATAGCTGAGCGTCTGCATGTCGAACGGGATGACGGAGAGGCTGTCGTAATCCAGCACGGGAGGCTCGTCCATCCCGCTGTAATCCGGATACTCCGTGACCTCCGACCAGACGCAGGCGTCGTCGGTGCGGATATCCTCGTCGAAGTACCATCTGTTCGTTTCGTTGCCGCCGAAGGTGCACCCGAGGAACGAGATCTCGGCGTCGCTGTCCCATATGCTTCCGCCGCCATCGGATCCTGTAAGCGTGCAGTTTCTGAAATCGATCACGCCGCTGCAGGCGTATATCTCGAAGGGCCCGTATTCGCAGTCGCGGATCGTGCAGCTGCCGATATACGTCTCTCCGCCGCAGAACTGCATCCCGACGCCGTAGACTCCGCAGCCGTAGATGTCAAGACCTCGCAGGATCGTACCGCTGCATCCGACGAGATCGATGACGTTGCCGGAGCAGTCGCCGCGGTCGGTATGGCCGAGCGTGAGATAAGATACCGTGACGCCGTCGCAGCCGTCGAACGTGAACAGCGCGGCGTACCTGGGATCCGTTATGATCTCCGTATCGGCGGGATCCGTCGTGCTTCCGCTTATCGAAAGCCCGCCCGCGTGCTTTATGACTATCTCGGGACCGTCGAACTCCTCCTCGATCGAAACGTATTGATGCTTCGCGTTCCACGCGGCATGATCGCCGATCGACTCGAGATATCCGCTCACGTTGTAGCGGCCCGGAGCGATCTCTATATCCGCGCCGGGAGCGATCGCTTCGAGCAGCTCGCCGACAGAGCCTACCTTTCTCGGGCCGCCGGACTGCTGCGACTCGGGATCGCCCTGCTGAGCCGGCTGGGCGGGCGCCGCGGGAGCGGCGGGCTGGGCAGCTGCGGCCGGCTGGGCCGGAGCTGCGCTGCCGGAGCTTCCTGAAGAGCATCCCGCGAACGACGCGGCAGCGAGCGCCGCGATCAGTATGAACGCGCATATCGCGCGAAGGCTTTTTCTTTTCATGGATGGATACCTCCGTACGTCAATTTTAGCACCGAGGACGCGCTCAGTCCACACCCGAGCGCAATATAGCGGCCCGCGCGCGATGCCGTTCGGCGGGATCGCGCGATGTGATTAATAATCTTGAAAGTGCGAAAGCGTTTTTCTATAATTATTATATATGAGCAAAAACAGCGATTCGCCGATAATCTTTTATCATTACTTCGACCTGACGGATCCGGAGTACTTCTGCAGCGCGCTGGAGAAGAGGTTCCGCGATTCCGGCCGCACGCGGCCGATAGAGTTCAGAAAGTGGAACTGCTACAAAGCGGAGCCGGGGCGCGACGGCGACCTGTTCTCGTACGACGCCGTCTGCCTTTCGGCGCTGGCGGACAAGGGCTACATACGCCGCCTGCCGGAGATAATACCGACCGACGACGTGTTCGACTGGGTCAGGGAGACGAGCAGATACAAAGGACAGCTCTACGGTATCCCGATCATAGGCTGCTGCAACGCCGTGATCTCCCGCGTAAAGGACCGCGCTTCCGCGAGGAACATCTACGAGCTCGAGGGAAAGCTCGCGGCGCCGCTCAGATCGATGGTCGCCTACTATTACGTCCAGTCCTTCTGCAATTATCAGGCGGACCGCGGCAAATGCCTCGACGCGATGAAGCGGCTGAAGCAGCTCCTCGGCGGCGCGGATCTCGAATCGACGCGCTTCTCGAACTACGACGGAGTACGGCGCTTCATGGACGGAGAATGCCGGTATTTTCTCGGGTTCACCGAGAACCTGCGGTTCTTCGACAGAAATGAAGAGTACGCGGTGGAGCTCGCGAACTTCTCGGACAACGAGGAGAACCAGGTGCCGCTGTTCATGGTCGATCTCGTGTCCATGGGCAAAGATGTCGCCGAAGAAAAGCTCCTCGACTGTCTCGACCTGATGGAGATCATCGCGGACGCCGATTTTCTGTACGACGTATGCGTCCCGAACGGCGATCTGCAGTACATGCTTCCCGTCCACAGTAGCCTGTATCCGCGCCTCGCGGCGCTGGATCCGATATACGGCAGGCTCCGGGAGATCGCGTCGGATAACGTGAACTCCGTTATGCGGTACAACAAAAACTTTTTCGAGGATATCGGCCCGATGGGGGAAAAGCTGTCCGGGCTGATCGGCTGACGCCGGTCACCGCGCAGACAAACAGATCAAACAAAAGGTATGTATATGCAGACTGGTCATAAGAGATTGGCATTTTACAGGATAGAACGGCTCACAGCGGTCCGCGCGGTAAGGAGCGAACTTATAAACATGATCCCGGTCCTCACGATCGGAGCTTTCTCGCTCATACTCCAGACGTTCCCCGTCCCGGCATATCAGAACGCGATACACGCTTTCGGAGGAGGCATACTGCTGGAGCTGTTCCAGCTGGTATACAGCGGAACGTTCGGAGTCCTGTCGGTCTACATGACGATCTCGATCAGCAGGGCCTACATGAAGATAAAGGCCGACCCCGTCGCCGTTAACACCGGCGCGTCGTTCGCCTCCCTCCTCTCGTTCTTCATATTCGCGGGAGCATACCTTCCCGACTTTGACACAGGCAGCATCGGGCCCAAGGCGATGTTCATGGCGATCATCACCGGACTTGGCGCTTCACGTATTTATATTTCTGTAAACAAGCTGTTCGCGCGCGAGCGCTATCTGTTTTCGTCGGGCGCTGACAGGGAGTTCAACAGGATGATGTCGACGCTCCCGCCGATAGCGATAACGGCGCTCATATTCGCGGGCTTTAACGCCGCTGTCGTCCATCTGTTCAACGTAGACTCGTTCCACATGCTTCTCGTCACGGCCTTCAACGGACTGTTCTCATACGTCCCGAGCGGCTTCTTCAAGGGCTTCTTCTTCGTCCTGCTGTCGTCGACGCTGTGGTTCTTCGGAATACACGGAAGCGACGCTCTGGAGAGCGTCATGGAGACTTATTTCACGCCCGGGCTCGCGGTCAATCAGGCGGCGGTCGCCGCCGGCGCCGCCCCGGACGTCATACTCACCAAGGAATTCTTCGACTGCTTCGTGCTGATGGGAGGCTGCGGATCCGCGATATGCCTTCTGATAGCTATCCTGATCTTCTCCAGGAACCGCGCAAAGCGCGGTCTCGGCCTCGCGGCAGCCTTCCCGATGATATTCAACATCAACGAGCTGATGGTGTTCGGACTTCCGATCATCTTCAATCCGACGATGCTCATCCCGTTCCTCGCGGCGCCTCTGGCGTGCTATTCCGCCGCATATATCGCGATCTCCTCGGGACTCGTTCCGATCATAACGAGCGAGGTGGCCTGGACCACGCCGATAATCCTCGGCGGCCACATAGCGACCGGGTCGGCGGCCGGCTCGATGCTTCAGATATTCAACGTCGTTATGGGCATGCTCATATATATGCCCTTCGTGCGCATGCTCGACAGGCAGGCGGAAGCCTCGATGCTGGACAACTATAACGATTTCATGAACTACTTCAAGGAGAACGAACAGCGCTTCGCGAACGCCCCGATAATGGACATGCCGAACATCTACGGAGACTTCGCGAAAGGTCTGTGCGCGGAGATACGCCACGAGCTCGGCGACCAGCTAAGGATCGCTTACCAGCCGCAGTACAGGTATGACGGCAGCTGCATGGGCGTCGAGGCCCTGCTCCGCTGGAAGCATCCGGTCTACGGAACGCTGTATCCGCCCCTCGTGATAAAGCTCGCGGAAGAAGGCGGATTCCTGATGGATCTCGAGGAATCCGTAGTGACCCGCGTGCTGGAGGAAAGACCCGCCGTCCTCGCCCGCTTCGGTGACGACATAAAGATATCGTTCAACGTAACGGGAACGACCGTCGTGACGCAGACGTTCCTGCAGTTCTGCCGCCAGCTCAACGACAGGATCTCGTTCGCCGGCATGCGCCTGTGCGTGGAGGTCACGGAGCAGGCGACGATCTCCTTCAACGAGGAGACGCTCAATAACCTGCGCAGTCTCAAGGGGATGGGCCTGATGCTCGCGATAGACGACTTCTCGATGGGCCAGACCTCGCTGCACTACCTGCAGGAGAACCTGTTCGACATGGTAAAGCTCGACGGATCGCTCGTAAGAGGTCTCTTCACTCACGCGAACGGCCGCGAGATAATCTCGTCGATATCGCAGCTCACGAACTCGCTCGACCTCATCCTTCTCGCCGAATGCGTCGAGACCGAGGAGCAGCGCGAGGTGCTCCACCAGGTCGGCTGCGACTGCTACCAGGGCTACCTCTACTCCCCCGCCGTCTTCGTGGACGAGAAGAAATAAAAACAGGGCCGGCATCAGCCGGCCCCGCATCTAATAAAAAAACGGAGCCGGCTTTCGCCGGCTCCGTTTTCGATCAGATCAGTATCCCCAGCTCACGATCTCCCAACCGCTGTCCGCGGTGCGGCCGAGCCACCACTCGTAGTTCGTGTATTTCGAGCCGGGCTCCCATGCGCCTTC
>JAEEVI010000078.1 GCA_016287035.1 Bacillota bacterium | reverse complement strand
GACATTATCGTGCGGTAGAGGCACGCGCCGGGGATCAGCGGTATGCACGAAGGTATCATGAATATGGTCGCCGGCACCTTCTGGAGCCTCGCGAAGAGCTCCCCGAGCATGCCCACGGCAAAGCTCGCGAAGAACGTCGAGGCGAAGATGCCCATGCCGGCACCGCTGCACAGCAGGTATAACGCCCAGTTGAGCGCCCCGGCGAACGACAGCAGCCAGATGCGCTTTTTGTCCACGTTGTAAAGGAGGCTGAACCCGGCCGTTCCGCCGGCTGCCGCTATTATCTGCAAAGCCTGCTGCATGCCTCAGAACCTCCCCAGAAGAAATATCGCCAGCGAGATCCCCGCGGCCATGCCGCACGTGACGAGCAGGCTCTCGACGAGCTTTTCTATGCCCGAGATCGTGTCCCCGCTTATCGTGTACCGGAGCGAATTCGTGACGGCCACGCCCGGGACGAGTATCATTATGAGCGCCGTCATTATGACAGGGAACTGAAGCGCCGGAAGCGCCCTGCACGCGAGCCCCTCGAGCCCGCCGGCGAAAAAGCCGAGCAGGAAAATGAGGAAGACCCTCCCCCTGCACACCGGCTTGAGGATCTTTTCCAGCAGGTGGACGGCGGCCGCGCCGGCCGCTGCCGCGATGAGCTCGGCGGCGCCGCCGCCGAAGAATACGGCGAAGGAGCCGGCGGCGAGTATCTGTCCCGCAAGAGCCTTCCACGAAGGTCTGCGGGCGTCCTCCGCCTCGTGCACGAGGCGGCGCAGCTCTTCGACCGGAACCGGCCCGGACGTCACCCTGCGGCACAGCCCGTTGAGGCGCGCGAGCCTGTCGAGATTCATGTGGTCGGGCTTTACGATGCGGCGGCTCGCCGTGAACGCGCCGTTTTCGAATTCCATCGTGAGAAGGATGTTGGAGGTCGTCGCGAAGACGCTCGTCTGATGAGCGCCGTAAGCCGCGCCGATATAGCGCAGCGCCTCCTCGACCCTGCTTATCTCGGCTCCCGAATGGTACATCGCCTCACCGATCGTGAGGCACTGCTCGAGAAGTATGTTTATGTCCTGTTCAGATAGGCCCATTTCGTCTCCGTTAAAAACCGCGCCCGCCCGCGCGGACGCAGTTAATTATACCTTTTTCGGATGACAAAATAAACCCCGGCGGGCGCCTCCCGCGCCGCGGGCCGCTCAGCGCGCGTCGCGCGACGTGAACAGCAGCGTTCCGTCGGAAGCGAACGCTTCGGCGTACGGATACCAGTAAAAATACCGGTCTTGAGCGTGATCCGGGACGAGCCCCAGGCCGAGCGCGGCATCCTCGACAAAGAAGAAGCCGTTCCCGTCGGGGACAACGTCGTAGAACAGCGGCGGATCCGCCGGCGCGGAACCGTCCGTGCTGTAGTACAGGCGCACGGAAGCCGCGTCTCCTCCGAAGACGATCCCGAAGAGCAGATCGCAGCTGCTGTTGTAGAACACAGCCGCGGGAGCCCCGCAGGGCAGATAGCCCGTTATACCGCCGTCGTCGAGGTGATACAGCAGCCCGAAGCGGCGCATCGTCTCTGTCACCGACAGGCCCTCGTCGCCGCACTTGCTCACGACGATGCCGTGACCCCTCTCGCCCGTACGCGCGAGCAGTATCTCCTCCGACGGGCCGTAGTGCAGCCCGCGCTCGTTGGCCCTGTGAAGGCCGGTCTGCGTAAGATACAGCTGCATCGACCACAGTATCAGCGCCGCGCAGACGGCGATGACGGCCAGCCAGACCGCGCTTTTTTTAAGCTTTCTCATAGCCCTGCCGCCTCCTTTGCCCCGGAAAGATCGATCTCGATCCTGAAATCGCGCCCCTTATACGCGTACTCGCTGCCCCGGCGCTCGATCACGAGCTTTCGTATATCCGGCGAAAAGCCCTCGAAATACTGCTGGTGACGGCTGAGAAAGCTTCCGCCCCCGCTGCCTGAGCCTCCCTTCGCCGTATTGCCGTTCCCGTCGCGCACCTCGCTGAAGCCGAGGTCGTACGACCATTTGACGGCTCTGTCGAACAGGTGCAGCCTGTCCCTGTAGCGCAGCTCGAAGACGCCGTCCTCGTACAGCCGCACCTCGTCGAACGAGATCGTGTGATTGTCGAGCGCGACGGACTCGCCGACGGGAACGCTGTACACGAGCGCTCCGTGCTCCTGCGTGTCCCTGTATCCGCCGGCCATGCCGATCAGCGACTCGCCGCCCGCGAGGGCAACGCTCAGCAGCGGTATGACGCTGAGCACTATCAGCAGAGCCATCGCCCACCGCAGCAGCCGCTCGAGCCAGCCGAGGAACGCGTTGTGGACAGAGTTCAGCAGCTTCCCCGCCTCGACGGGGTCGCCCATGCTCCTCACCGCGTCTTTCGCGGCCTCGTCCTCCGGCACGCCGCACGAAACGAGCTCCCCGTAAAGATCCTCGAGATGCTCCTCGTATTCGGCGCGGATGTCGTCGTGGTCCGGGCGGAACTTCACCTGGCGCAGCAGACAGTCTATGTAATCGTCCCACTCCTTAAACCGCATACGCGTTTCCCGACGCGACCCTGTTGACGGCCGCCGAGAATTCCTCCCATTTCGCCTTTTCCGACGCGAGCTGTTTGACGCCCTTGTCCGTTATCCTGTAATACGTTCGCGTCTTGCCGTTTTCGGCCTCGCTGCGGTACGACGAGAGGAGACCGTCCTGCTCCATCTTGTGGAGCACCGGGTACAGCGTCCCCTCGCGGAACCGGAACGCGTCCCCGGAGCGCTCGCGTATCCTGCGGATGATCTCGTATCCGTAGCAGTCGCCCTCTTTCAGCAGCGATAGCAGCATCAGCGCGGTGCTGCCCGCTATCAGATTCTTGTCGTTTATCATCGTATCCCCTTTCTCTGCCGGCGCGCGCTGACGCGCTCCGTCCGGCGGCGGATACCTCGGATCTCGAAGTATCCTTCACGGCCATATTACCTCGATATCCGATGTATGTCAAGCGCGGAGCCGCGCAAAAACGTTTTAAAAAAATTTTTGTAAAGTTTGCTTGACATACATAGGGGCGCGTGCTACAACATAGATGTAAAGCATGCTTTACATCCGCGCGGAAGATATCGGAACTGGATTTCAAAAGGGAATGATAAGTATATGAAGAACCGCATCGAAGAGATCCGGAAGGACAGGGGGATACGGCAGGAGGAATTCGCGAGGCTCATGGGCGTTTCGCGCCAGACGATAAGCTCGCTGGAGACCGGCAAGTACAACCCGTCGATCTTTCTGGCATACAAGATAGCCCGCTTTTTCGGGCTGGCGATAGAAGACGTCTTCATTTTTGAAGAGGATCAGGAGGGCAAAAGCGATGAGAAACAGTAACAGAAGACTTATTTCCAGCATAGTGGAGATACTCGTCGGCGGCGCGCTATTCGTCTGCTCGCTCACCGGCGTCCTTAAAGATCAGTACTGGGGCTCCTGCGGAGTCACGCTCATGACGATCGGCGCCATCTTCCTCGTGCGCCAGATCCGCTACAGGAGCGACGCGGACTACAAGGAGAAGCTCGACATCCGCGAGGGCGACGAGCGCAACAGGTACATCGCCATGAAGGCCTGGGCCTGGGCCGGATACCTGTTCGTCATCACAGCCGGCGTCGGGACGATCGCCTTCAAGATCGCCCAGAAGAACACGCAGTCGCTCATGTGCGGCTTCGCGGTCAGCCTCATAATACTGCTGTACTGGATCTGCTACATGGTCCTGCAGAAAAAAGAGTAGCCGCGCCGGGCGCAGCTTTCAAAAAACGGCGCTTCGACGCAGTTCCGTGCGCCTTCGCCGCTCAGGATCCGGGCGTCCGGGCTATTTCCGAATCACTTGCCTTGTTTCTGCGGGTTAAGTCAATATAACTATTCCGCTTACAGCGTCCTCGCAGTCTTTTCAAGGGAAAAAGCCCGCAGATCTGAGTATCTGCGAGCTTTTTTAGCTGATCTGAGGCTCCGACAAACGCCTCGATCGACACGAAAACACCTTTTCCGCTGTAACCGGCGAATGTTAGACTGACACAACTGCTCTGCACTTGCCTTTTAGTTCGGAAATAGCTGTCCCGCGCTTTGCGAAACCGATTCCGGGCTTCTTTTGCGCAAAGAGCCGGTCCGGCGGCGCGGTCTTTTTCCGCAGCCGCGCCGCCGTTCAGTCCTACGCCAGCAGGTCCTCGCCGGGACCCATGCTCGGGATGTCGACGGCCGTCGCGTCCTCGAGGCGGAAGATCATCATCTTGTAGCCTGTTTTGTCGTTGTAGATGTCCCTGAGGGACGGGATCAGGTCGAGCGCCGCTTCCGCGTACTTCGGATCGGTCTCGAACACGGCCTTTCCGGTGTAGCGCAGCCAGTGACGGTCCGGCTTGAGCGCCGCGATCTCGACCTTCGGATCGGCAACGAGCTGTTTGTACACGTCCTTGAAATCGCCCACTCCGAACAGCAGCTTGCCGTCCATCTCGAAGTGGAGCCCCAGCGGGCGGAGCTTCGGCTGGTCGCCGTCGGCCGTCGCGAGGAAGAACACGCCTGTTTCCGTAAGGAAATCGTTGACTTTGCTCATAATAAACATCCTTTCTTCAATTCATCGAGCGATGCCGCCGGATAAGCGGGATCGCTGAATACCTTCCGACTGTTATTTTATCACGCCGCGAGGCGGTTTCAAAGACGCCGGCCTTGTAGTACAATAACGGTGTGCTTGCCGGGATACGGGACGCAGACCTCCGGGGCCGCTGCCGCGGTGTGATCGCGCAGACAAGCAGAAAGGAAGAGATCGTAATGAAAGAGATAACTATAGGACAGGCCGCGGCGCTCACGTCGCCGGATCCGCTCGTGCTGGTATGCACTAAAAAGGAGGACGGCGCCCTCAACATGGCGCCGGTATCGTTCTTCATGTTCGCGTCGTTCAAGCCGCCCAAGCTCGCGTTCGCGATGGGCGGAAAGTCGTGCAGCGGAGAGAACGTCAGAAGGGACGGCAGAGCCGTCATAGCGGTCCCCGCCGAAAGCATAGCAGCCGAGGTGATGAGATACGGGACCGTCCACGGTCAGACCGTCGACAAGCTCGCGCAGACGCCGGTCGAACTCGCCTGCGTCGAAGGGACGGATATCGGATTCCCGGCCGAGAGCAAGGTCGTCTTCGCCGTGTCGCTCGATCAGACGGTCGAGGTCGGCGACCACTTCCTCTACGTCTGCAGCGTCGACAAGGTGTACGGCGACGAGACGAAGGAAGCGCTTTTCGCCTGGAACGGCTACGCTCAGGCAGCCCCCGCGAAGAAGGGATAAAGGCAGCCGCAGGACGCGGCAGGGATAACGACAGCCGCCGGACGCGGCGGAGATCATACGGAAACAGCCGGCCAGGGGGCCGGCTGCTTCTGTTCATGAAGGTTTGCTCTTAAATGAAGAAATGAAAAAGCTTTAGTTTCTTAAAGAGGTATATCCTTGCTCGTCTTGAGCGTCTCGCGGCAGGCGTCGAAGAAGATCGCCTCGTCGATGCTGTTCATGATTATCTTCGCTCCGAGCTTTACGATGTTCTCAGCCGCGTGCGGATCGCCGACGGGCCAGGGCGTGGCCATGACAGGTATGCCGCGCGCGTTCGCCCGCGCTATAACGTCCTCCTGGACCTTGTATATCTCGGGAGGATCGAGCGTTATCCTGCCGCTCTCGTCGCGTACCGCAAGATTCTGCGCGTAATCGGCTCTGCCGAACCAGATCGCGTCGCGGCCGGGCTTCAGCTCGTCGAGTATATCGTCGAGATTCTCGTAGCCTTCGGGGTCCTCTATCAGCGCCATGAACATGACCTTTTCAGCCGCTTCGCAATAATCGCCCCAGCTCGTGAAATCGTAGTGGTTGGATCTAATGGACGGGCAGATGCCTGCTCTGCCGTGGGGAGGATACCTGAGAGCCTGCTGGACGCGCCTCGCATCGTCGCCCGTCATCACGTGAGGAACGATGACTCCCGACGCGCCGTATTCCATCGCGTGACGGATGAGGTACGGCTCGTTCTGCGGAACGCGGATGATCGTCGTTATGCCCGCGGTATCCGCCGCGCGGCAGAGGTTCTCGACGGTCTCGAAGTTGATGTGCGCGTGTTCGGTATCGAGCACGTAGAAATCGAATCCCGCGTAGCCGAGTATCTCCACTATCGCCGGATTTCCGGTATACATGCAGGTACCGACGGCTGCGACGCCTCTGTTTATACAGTCCCAAATATTGTTTTTAGCTATCGTGAACATATCATTCTCCGTATTCAATAATTAATGCATTACTCCGGGAAGCCACAGCGATACCGCGGGGACAGCCTCTACGATGATCATGGAGATGATCATGGCGCCCATTATATAAAATACCTGCGGAATGGCATCCTGGACTTTTATCTTTACGATGCTGCAGCCGGTAAACAGGCTTACAGCCATAGGCGGTGTGACGCCGCCTATGCAGACGCCTATCGCCATTATCGCCCCGAAATGTATCGTGTCGATGTTGAGCATATTGGCTATCGGAAGGAGTATGGGCGTAGCGAGTATGCATATGCTCGTGCCCTCCATGAAGGTGCCCAGGACGAGCACCAGCACCGTCACTGCCGCCATTATCACGAACCGGCTGCTGCTTATCGATGTTACCGCCGTAGCCATTATCTGCGCGGCGTTCAGCGTCGTCAGTATCCAGCCGAACGGCGCTGCCGCGGCGATGATTATCATGATCATCGCGGTCGTCTCGATAGTCTCGAGCGTCGTGTCTATGAACTGCTTCCAGCTCATTTCGCGGTACACGAATTTCGCGAGTATGAACGCGTACACAGTCGCTATGACGGCCGATTCCGAAGGCGTTATTATACCGCTCAATATGCCTCCGAGTATGATGACCGGCATGAACAGCGGCGGGAGCGCAACCAGGAACGCGACGATATATTCCCTGAGCGAGTACTTCACCTTGTCCTGGGAGCGTCCCCAGCCGTATTTGAGGGCGAAGAAGGTGTTCAGAGCGATAAAGGCCAACATCGTTATTATTCCGGGGAACACTCCCGACAGGAGCTGTTTTCCGACGGACGTTCCCGCTATCGAGGCGTACAGCACCATGAATATGCTCGGCGGGATCAGAGATCCGAGAGTTCCCGAGCCCGCGATCAGCGACGCGACGTAGCCCCTGTCGTAGCCCTGCCGGACCATGTCCGGCGCGACGACCGAACCTATCGCCGCAGTGGTGGCGATGGCCGAGCCGGATACCGCTCCGGAAAACGCGGATCCTACCGCGGCTGTCGCGCCGAGGCCTCCGGGGATCTTGCGCAGCAT
>JAEEVI010000077.1 GCA_016287035.1 Bacillota bacterium | reverse complement strand
GCTCAGCGCGACGACATAAACAAGGCCATGGACGAGCTGCGCGCCGTCATAAGAGATATGGACAGCACGATAAAGAAGCGCTTTAAGGAGAGCTTCGACGCTGTCGCGGAGAATTTCGAGACCTGCTTTACGGAGCTGTTCTCCGGCGGACGGGCGAGGCTGTCGATGGAGGATCCCTCCGATCCGCTCCAGACGACGATCGAGATCGAGGCCCAGCCCCCCGGAAAGAGGCTCCAGAACATGAATCTGCTCTCCGGAGGCGAAAAGACGATGACGGCCATAGCGCTCATGTTCGCCGTCCTGAAGGCAAAGCCCACGCCGTTCTGCATACTCGACGAGGTGGAGGCGGCGCTCGACGAGGCCAACATAGACAGATTCGCGAAATACCTCGTGGACAACTTCGCGGGCAGCAGGTTCGCGCTGATAACGCACCAGAAGGCCACGATGGAATACGCCAACGCGCTTTACGGCGTAACGATGCCGGAGCAGGGCATAACTAAGATACTTTCCCTGCGCCTGGGCGACGACTTCGAGATGTAGCACACTTAAGGAGAAACAATGGCATTCGGTATAAAGAGATCGTTTTTCGGAAGCCTTTCGCAGAGGATAGGCGATATAATAATGGATCGTCCGAAACCGGACGAGGCGATGCTCGACGAGCTGGAGGACGTGCTCATATCGTCAGATATAGGCATGGACACCACGATCAAGATAATCGAGACGCTGCGCGACAGCATCAGGCACGACCGCCTGCGCGACGCCGACGCCGTCAGGCAGCAGATAAGGGCGATCGTCAGCGGTCTGGTCGACAAGGGCGACAGGAACGCTCTAAGCGATAACGTGCCGCTTGTCATAATGATGATAGGCGTAAACGGCGTCGGAAAGACGACGACGATAGCCAAACTCTGCAGGATGCTCCAGCTTCAGGGAAAGAGCGTGCTGTTCGCGGCGGCGGACACGTTCCGCGCGGCGGCGGCCGAGCAGCTGACCATCTGGGCGGACAGGCTGGGAGTTCCGATCGTAAAGCATTCCGAGGGCGCGGATCCCGCGGCTGTCATGTTCGACGGCCTCGCCTCAGCGAAGAGCAGGGGCATAGACGTCGTGATATGCGACACCGCCGGGCGCCTTCACAACAAGAAGAACCTGATGGCCGAGCTCGGAAAGATGTACAAGGTCATCGACAGGGCGTTTCCGGAAGCGGACAGGGAGGTCCTCCTCGTGCTGGACGCGACGACCGGGAAGAACGCCGTTTCACAGGCGCGCGAATTCGGCGAGGTCGCGGGCCTTACTGGTATAGTCCTCACAAAGATGGACGGTACGGCAAAGGGAGGGATCGTGGTCACGATCTCCGACGAGCTCGACCTTCCGGTCAAGTTCATAGGCGTCGGAGAGGGCATGGACGACCTTAAGGTATTCGATCCCGCCGAGTTCGCCGGGGGGATATTTGAGGAAGCTTAGAGATGGATGACAGGATAGACAACAAGTACGAGAGCGACGTTCTGGCCGAGTTCGACAAGCTCCGCGCCAGATTCGGCGACGTAATGCCGGGCAAAGAGGACTCCGCGGAGGAGCCCCTGACGCTCGACGACGTGTTCGGGGAGGGTTCGGAGAGCCTTGCCGAGGAACCGACGCGCGTGATAGGTATGCAGGAGCTGGCTCAGAAGCTCGAAGAGAGCCCGCGGAGCGACGCGGAGGATGCCTCCGCCGCGCCGGCGGAACCCGTCGCGCCTATCGAAGACGTTCCGGAAGAGGAAGAAAAGGAATACGCTTTCGACGCCGCGGCGCTCTTCGGCGCGAAGAGCCTTCGCGCGGGGCGCGGAAGCAGGATAAAACAGAAAAAGGGGAAGCACAGCGCGCAGAAGCAGGAGCAGGCAGCCCCGGCTCAGCCGGCGGAAAAAGCTGCTGCGCCCGCCGCGGCGGCCGCGCGCTCATCGGGGGAGAGCAGCAGGGAAATGGCGAGAACTTCAGGGGAAAAGCCGGCGAAGCAGAAGAGTGGCAAGAAAAAGGAAGGCAAGAAGAAGGAAAAGCGGGGCGGTTCTCTCCTCGGAAAGATAATCCTCGTGATGCTTCTGATCATAATGGTGTCGGGCGTCGTCATCGGCGGCATAGTCGTCAAGAAGGTGATGGACGTCATCGCCGACGCTCCGGAGATCCATCCGGACAACATCTACGAGCTGCTCTCGGAGAACTCGATACTGTACGATTCCGAAGGCAACGTCATGGAGAACATATACTCCGGCGACAGCCTGCGCACGAATCTGGAATACAACCAGTTCCCGAAGGACCTGGTCGACGCCTTCGTCGCGATCGAGGATAAGACGTTCTGGGAGCACCACGGCTTCAACTACGTCAGGATCGTCGGCGCCATAGTCGATTCTCTGCGCGACGGCGACAGGATCGGCGGCACGAGCACGATAACGCAGCAGCTGGCGAGGAACCTTTATCTTGCCGACGTCAAGAGCGAAAGGTCGATGAACAGAAAGATAAAGGAGGCCTATTACACCTACATACTCGAGCAGAGCCTGTCTAAAGAGCAGATAATGGAGGCGTATCTCAACACGATATACCTCGGCTTCAACTGCAACGGCGTGGCTGCTGCCAGCGAGGCGTATTTCTCCAAGACCGTGGACGAGCTCGACCTCATTGAATGCGCGATGCTGGCGAGCCTTCCGCAGGCCCCAAACACGTACGCGCCCATGAAGAGAGCTTCGCTGTCGAAGATATCCGATCTCGATTCGGTCGACGTCATATCGAACGACGGCGAGTGGGTAACGTATTACAACGACGGCGGAAAGGACAGGCTCAATCTGGTCCTCTACAACATGAAGGATCAGGGGCTCATAAGCGAGACCGAATACGAGAATGCCAAGAAGGACTCGATAAGGGAACATCTCAAGCCCGGGACCAGCGCCATCGCGGCGAACACGACCTCCTCGTACTTCGCCGATTACGTGGTCGACAGGGTGCTCTCGGACCTTCAGACGAAGCTCGGGCTCTCCGCGCAGGAGGCTTCCGACATGCTCTACAGCGGCGGTCTGCGCATCCACAGCACGATGGTCCCCGCCGTGCAGACTATAATAGACACGGAGTACGCGGATCCTGAGAACTTCCCGTCCGTCGGAAACTATAAGAAGGACGGGGACGGCAACATACTCGATTCCGCCGGAAACATTCTTCTCTACAACGTAGCGACGTATTTCGCGGAGGACGGCAGCTTCGTCATGCCCGCCTCCGAGTTTGAGACGATGCCAGGCGGCGATCTCAAGCTGCTCGCCGGTCACAGGCTCAACTTCTACAAGACCAGCTCCGGCGGAAGCACGGACTACAACATAGAGTTCAAGAACCTGTATCTCACCGACGAGGGCGTCCTTTACAGCCGCAGCGGCGGCGTATGGAACATCGCGGCGAAGTACAAGGACAGAGACGCGGACGGCAACCTCATATTGTCGAAGGACTTCATAAAGGACAATCCGGACGCGTATAAAAAGCAGGACGACGGCAGCCTGAAGTTCAAGAAGGATCTCTTCACGCTCCGCCAGACCGTCCAGCAGCCGCAGTCCGCGATGGTCATCATGGACCACAGCAACGGAAAGATACTCGGCATGGCGGGCGGCCGCGGCATAGAGGGCAAGCTCCTTTACAACAGGGCTCTCGCGCCGCGCCAGCCGGGATCCTCGATAAAGCCTCTGGCGGTATATTCCGTCGCGCTGCAGGCCGGCGTCGACGGCAAGGGCGACTTCACCGCCGCGACTACGATAGACGATATACCCATCGCCTACGGCGGAAGGGTCTGGCCGAAGAACTGGTACACCGGCTACAGGGGGATAACGAACCTGCGCCATGCGGTCGAGCAGTCGATAAACGCGTGCGCGGTACAGCTCTTCATGCGCCTGGATCCGCAGATGTCGATAGATTTCCTGCAGAACATGGGAGTCACTTCGCTCGTGACGTCCGGCACTAACAACGACGTCAACGCGTCCGCGCTCGCCCTGGGCGGAATGACGCGCGGCATCTCGCCGCTCGAGATGACGGCCGCGTACGCCACGTTCGGAAACTACGGCGTCTATACCGAGCCCGTCTGCTACACCAGCGTCACGAACAAGAAGGGCGACGTCATACTCGACAGCAATCCGAAGACGACCGTCGTCATGGACGAGTCGGTCGCCTCGCTCATGACAGATATACTCCGCACCACCGTCACCAGAGGCCTCGGAAGCGGCGCAAGGCTCAATTCGCAGCCTTCCGCAGGAAAGACCGGTACGACGTCCGACAGATACGACATCTGGTTCTGCGGGATAACCCCGCAGTTCTCGGCGGCCGTATGGATCGGAAATGACGTCAACATAGCGCTGAACGAGGGCAGCGGAGCGGCTACGAAGCTCTGGGCGAAGGTCATGGAGCAGGTGGGTGCTCTCGTTGAAAAGGGCGAGTTTGTGATGCGTGGAGACTTCGTCACGTGCACCGTGGACAAGTATTCAGGAAAGCTCCTCGGCGAGCTTTCGTACGTCGATTCGCGCACCGACGTCGCGCTCTCGGAGAAATTCATAGCGGGCACGCAGCCGTCGTCCACCGACACGTCGCACGCGTACGCGAGCGTCTGCGCGGACAGCGGCTATCTCGCCACGCCGTACTGCGAGCATACGTACTACAAGCTCGGCATCATCCGCCCGGGCGGGATGTCGTGGGAAAAGACGCTCGCCAGCTACCACCTCTCCTACAGGAGCCTTAAGGCCAACAGCGTTCCCGACGCTGTCTACGACCTTCCGGACTACTACTGCCCGCTCCACAATCCCGATCCGGCCGCGTATCCGATATCGCCGTACTGGGAGGATCATATCGACGACGAGGCATGGATCAGCAATCTCAACGAGCACGGCTACGAGGGCATCGACGGCGAGGATCTAACGGATCCCGAAGAGGTGACGGGCGGCGCTATCGAGCCCGGTCCTGTCGAGCCTGCCGATCCCGGCGTCACCGGTGAACAGGACGAGCCCGATCCGTTCGGGGATACCGGCGAGAATGAAGGCGGCCAGGGTCCTGTCGAGATACCCGACGGCGTCATAACGGACGGCTACCTTATGCCGTCGCAGGACAACGAGGACGAGGTCGTCTGGAACTGACGCTCGCACGCGGTCCTGACCGTCACAGACCGTATAAACGAAAGAGATCTGCGGCATTCCCGCAGATCTCTTGTTTTATTTGCTTTCGCAGCGCCTGCGAAGCTGACCGCAGGCCGCGTCGATGTCGCTTCCGAGCTGCCGCCGCACCGTAGCCGGTATGCCCATGCTCCGCAGCGAGGCGGCGAACGCCTGAGCCGCTTTGCGGCCCGCGCCGCGCATGCCCGTCTCCGCGACGGGGTTCAGCGGTATCAGATTCACGTGGCACAGCATGCCCTTGAGGAGAGCGGCGAGCTTTTCCGCGTGGTCCCTCGTGTCGTTCACGCCTTCGATGAGCGTATACTCGAACGTTATCCTTCGCCCCGTGAGCTCCGCGTGCTGCCTGCACGCGCCGATCAGCTCGGGCAGGGGATACGCCTTCGCGACCGGCATTATCGCGAGCCTTTCCTCCTGTGTCGCGGCGTGCAGCGATACGGCAAGATTGACCTGGGGGTGGTCCTGCCCGAAGCGCCTGATCCCGGGGACGAGCCCGCACGTGGATACCGTGATGCTGCGGCTTCCGATCTTCGGTCCGTCGGGATCCGCGGCCATGTCTATGAACGCGCTCACCTGATCGTAATTGTCGAACGGCTCTCCGGTCCCCATGAGGACTATATGGCCGATATCCTCGCCGCATTCGCGGCGGCAGACGAAATACTCGTCCAGGATCTCCCAGGCGGCGAGATCGCGCTGCTTTCCTCCTATCGCGGAAGCGCAGAATCGGCAGCCCATGGCGCAGCCGGCCTGAGTCGAAAGGCATACGGAATTTCCGTATTCGTATTTCATGAATACGGCTTCGACCATGGCGCCGTCGGAAAGCTCGAGGAGGAATTTCCGGGTGCCGTCTTCCGAGAGCTGCCGGCGCGCGACCTTCGCGCGTTCGAACGCGCAGGCCCGCGACAGCTTTTCCCTGAACGGTCCGGGAAGATCCGTCATGTCCGCGAAGCTTTCGGCGCCTCTGCATATCCAGAGGTGGATCTGCTTCTCTCTGTACGGCTTTTCGCCGAGCGAAACGATCAGTTCCGTCCGCTGCTGCCTTGTGAGCGATTTATAGTTTTGCAATGAACAGCTCCATAGCCAGCCGCGCGTTTATGCGGCCGCCTTTTATGTCTTTTTCCGCGTTGTAGGCGCCTGCGAGCGCCGCCGCGAGCCTCGCCGTCGAAAGGCGCGACGAAGCTTCGACAGCTTTCTGCAGCCTGTATGAATGTATGCCGGTCTCCTGCTGGATGACGGCCTGGCTCTGCCCGGCCTCCATGCGCTGGCGCGCTTCCAGCATTATCTCCAGCTGGGAGCACAGAAGCGCGTGGAACCTGAATACCGCGCTGTCCTGCTTGGACGGCGTTTCGGCCGAAACGATATTGTTGAGGAGCCTGTAAGCCTTTCCTTTTTTGCTTGAGAACGCCGCGTCCAAAAGCGCGAACACTGAATTCTCGCCCTCCGGGGAAGATGCTTCGCACAGCTGCTCGAAGCTGAGCGTGCTGCCGTCGTGCAGAAGGCACGCTTTTTTGACGTCGTTTTCGAGATCGTAGAGACCGTAGCTCCTGTCGCGGTCGAAGTATCCGGCCTGCGCCGCGAAGCGCACTATGTCGGCCTGGGAAGCGCTCTTTCCGGCCGCCGCGAGCCTCTTTGACACCCAGCCCGCTATCGCTGTCTCGTCGAGCGGACAGAAGTCGTAGATAAGACCGCTCTTTTCGATCCTCTTGTACAGCGCCTTCCGCTTGTCCGGCCTGCCGCAGGTTATTATGAGCAGAGTGCTTTCCGGAAGGCTTCCGGCGGTCTCCGCGAGCTGCGCGGCGTCAGACGATGAGAAGTCCAGGTCTTTGAGGACCACGACCTTTCGCTCCGAGAGCATCGGGAATGTCTCGCAGGCGGCCGTCACTTCGTCCGCGTCCGTTTCGTCGGCTCTGAGTATCGTTTCGTCGAGCTGCGCCGCCGCAGGCATTACGAGCTTTTCGCGGAGCGACTTTTCGGCCCAGTCTATGAGGAACCTCTCTTCGCCGCACAGCAGTATGACGGACGGAAAGACGCCGCTGTTCAGCGTCTTGAAAAAGGTCCTGTACGGATGTTCGGGGCTTCTCTTCGTATATGCCATCTCTTCCTTCCCGACGCGTTTTCAAGTTCCATGACGCCGTCTTTCGAGCCCTTAAGGCAGATGGCGCCGTCTTCGTCGGTCCTGCATATTATTATATCCGAATCCGACAGCAATGCAACGACGCGCGGGGCGGGGTGGCCGTACGGATTCCCCCTGCCGCAGGAAATGACCGCCGCCGCGGGATCGCAGGCCGCAAGGAACGTCTCTCCCGTCGATCCGGCGCTTCCGTGATGCGCCGCTTTAAGGATATCCGCCTTCAGATATTCCGCGAACGCCCCGGCGGCCAGCTTTTCCTCGACCCGCGACGGTATGTCTCCTGTCAGCAGTATCCTCGCGCCTTTCGTTTCCGCCAGACATACGAGACTGGCGCTGTTCGCGTCCACGTATGACCCGCCCTCTTCGGGCCAGAGGACCTTCAGCGAGATCCCGCCGGCGCGGAGCTCGTCGCCGGCTGACAGCAAGGCGGCGCTGCCGCATCTGAAACCGGAAAGGTCCTCGTCTTTGAACGCTTCCGGCAGAAACACCGTTTCTATCTCCATGATCTGTGACAGCTGCGCGATACCGAGGCTGTGATCGGTGTCGGGATGCGTTATCACGGCCGCGTCGACGCTTCGGACGCCGTTTTTCAGCAGATAAGGCGCGAGCGTCTTTTCCGCCGTGTTCGAGAGCAGGCTGCCTCCTCCGTCTATGAGGATGTCGGTCTTTCCGCTTCTCAGGTGTATGCAGTCGCCCTGACCGACGTCCAGAAAGCAGGCCGCGTATTCGTTATACTTCCACGGCAGGGGGCTCTGAGTCTCTCCGAAAAGGAAGGGCAGAGCGCAGCCCGCGGCGAGCAGCCCCGCGAAGCACAGCGCCAGCGGCCGGTATGCCTTTTTTCTCCAGAATATGTACCGGCTCTCGGAGAAGAAGAAAAAGAACAGCAGGTAATAGCAGCAGAGAGCGCCTAAAGGAGGCGCCGGGCAGCGGAACGACGGCAGGAGCGAAGACGCCCGGGAGCAGAGCGCCAGGAGCGAGCGCGCGAGCCCGTTCGCGGCGCCGCAGCCCGCGGCGAAAAGGATGCCTTTGCCGAACAGCTCCCATACGGCGAAAAGCGCGAGCCCCGCGGGGAGCAGAAGTCCCGCGATGAACGCGGCGGCGGGGTTCGTCAGGAAGGTGAAGGGCGAGAAGTACATGTAGGTGTAGACGAGGAGCGGCGTCATTCCGGCGTATATCGCGGCGGCTGGCGCCGCGGCCCTCGAGAAGGAGAAGAAGAGCTCGCTGCGCAGCCTGTCGGAGATCTCCAGGAGCTTCAGCTCCATCCACGGCAGGGCGCTTCCGAGACTGTAGGCGGCGAGGAACGACAGGCGCGTGCCGGAGTCGAAGACGAGATACGGATCCGCCAGAGTGAAGACGACAGCGGTGAGCGACGCCGCGCTCAGCATGTCGTAGCGCCTGCGCATATGGAAGGCGGCCATGCCGAGGAAGATCATGCAGCACGCGCGGAGCACCGATACGGAGAAGTCGGAGAGCGCCGCGTAGCAGCAAAGCGCGGCGGCGGAGACGATCGTCGACGCGGCGTTCCTGCGCCCTGCGAAGAGCTTTCGTATGACGGCGTACAGCATCCCCGTGTGAAGGCCGGACACCGCGAGCACGTGAGCCGTCCCTGTCTTTCGGAACTCCTCGTAGTCGGAGCTGTCTATAAAGCCTTTTTCGCCGAAAAGAAGCCCCGCCGTGACGCCGAAGGCATCTTTATCCATGAGGGGCGCCGCGGCGCCGAAAAAGCGGCCTTTTTCGGCCGACAGCAGGTGCAGGAAGCCCGACCGAACCCTGCCGGCCTCCATCCTGCCGGAGGACGCGGAGAGGATGGTCCGCACGCCGCGCCCCTTAAGGTACAGCGAGTAATCGAAGCCTCCCGGATTGCGCCGCCCGTCCGGGAGCGAGAGCTCTCCTGTAAATGATACCAGCCTTCCCGGCAGGTCGTACGCCTGCGGGCCGTCGAGGCCGTCTGCCCGCACCAGCACGTTTTCTCGCAGCACGGCGCGTTCTCCCGTCTTCGGGACGATCAGGGCTTCAGCCCGCAGGGTAACGGCGACGTAGCCGTCTTTTACGGCGATGCCTTTCGCGGTCCCGCTGACCGTGACGACGCTTCCCGCGAATTCCGCCGCGGCAGAGGGCCGGCGCTCCTTCGCGTACATCGAGAAGAGACCCGCGGAAAAGAACGCGAAGGCGGCCAGGGCCGCCGCCGCGCGCCTGCCCGCGGGACAGTAAAGGCAGAGCGCGGCGCCCGCGCCGGCCCACAATACAAGCGCTGCGCGCGGAGCGTAATAGGCTGTCAGTATCCCGAGGCACTGCGCCGCCAGTGCCGCCGCAAGAGGTCTTCTCATAGTTTACGTGCCGCATCGTGAGTCGATTTTATATCCGCGCGGAGCATATGTCAATAAATGGAAATAAATACATTTTATTTCCCTCCTTTTGACCTTGAGAAAAGATCTGCGGGAATATATAATTAAAGCATAAAATATTCGATGCCGCCGCGCAGGCATAATATGAAAGGGGGCGCATCCCGTTGGTTAAATTACTGGTAGGACACAAAGGTTCCGGGAAGACCAAGACTATGGTGCACATGGCTAACAGCGCCGTGGCTTCAGCGAACGGAAGCATCGTGTTCATCAACAAGGATTCGAGGCTCATGTACGATCTCAGCTACCGCATGAGGGTGGTATGCATGGAAGACTACGAGCTGATAACCAATACGGACGAATATATAGGCTTTATCTACGGAATAATCAGCCAGGATCACGACATAGAGACGATCTTCATCGACAGCATACTCAAGCATGCCGACGTAAAGCTCGAGGATCTCGAGGTATTCCTCGGAAGACTCGCTCTGGCGTCCGAAAAATACGGTCCGGATTTCGTGGTGAGCCTTTCCGCCGATCCCTCGGAGCTCGGCGAATATATAGATAATTACGAGATCCTTAACAAGTAAGGGCAATGGCCGGCATTCGCTTCAGCGGAAAGAACATCATATGCCTCGGCGACAGCCTCGATCTTGCTGAAAAGCTCCTCGCCGCGCATCCGTCACAGGACGGACGCGCCGGGGGGCTTATCGATTTTATATACATAGATCCGCCGTATTTCAGCGGCAGCGATTACAGCGCGAGACCGGGCGCGCGGGGAGGGGAGCGCGTCCACGCGTATACCGACCGCTGGGAAGGGGGCATGGACGAGTATCTGGCCATGCTCAGGCCCCGCCTTTCGGCGATGCGCAGCCTTTTGAAGCCGACCGGCCTCATCGCCGTCCATCTGGACTGGCACGCCGTCCACTACGTAAAGGTGATGCTCGACGGGCTGTTCGGCGCTGACAGGTTCGTAAACGAGCTCATCTGGGCATACAAGTCGGGAGGCGCCGGAAGGCGCTCTTTCGCGCGCAAGCACGACAACATACTCCTTTACGCGAAGACCGCGGACTACTATTTCCGCCCGGCGAAGGAGAGATCGTACAACAGGGGCGGTAAACCGTACAGGTTCAAAGGCGTCGAGGAATTTGAGGACGAGGACGGCCGCTGGTACACCATGGTCAACAGAAAGGACGTCCTAAGCGTCGACATGGTCGGAAGGACGTCTTCGGAGCGCACGGGCTACGCGACGCAGAAGCCGCTCGCGCTGCTGAACATCCTTATAGAGAGCTGCTGCCCGGAAGGCGGTCTGTGCGCCGATCTGTTCGCCGGATCAGGAACGCTCGCCGAAGCCGCCCACGCCTGCGGCAGGAGCTTCATAATATGCGACAGCAGCCCCGCGGCGGTCGATATCTGCAGGGCCCGCATGGACGCTGCCGGAGCGGAGTACGAGTATATCGGAAGCCTGTAGCCGGCCTTTTGACTGTTTGCGCGCCCGCGGACAAATTCTTCTTGCAATTTTGCCGTCGCTATTGTAATATACATTTTGCGCACACCGTTTCAGATGCGCGCGCCATGGCGACATGGGCGGTTAGCTCAGCTGGTTAGAGCGCCTGCTCGACATGCAGGAGGTCGTTGGTTCGAGTCCAATATCG
>JAEEVI010000076.1 GCA_016287035.1 Bacillota bacterium | reverse complement strand
TCGAACAGGAAGAATTATCATCAGATGAAACGGATGTTAAAGATAATGCTGTGCGCTGTTCTGCTGGCTTCCTTCGCGATATCCGCGTGCGCGGCCGGAAACGGCTACACGGATGTAAAGGGTGGCGAATGGTACGCCGACGCGGTCATGACGCTGCGCGACAAAGGCATAATGGACGGAGTTGGCGGCGGCCGCTTCGATCCCGAGGGGATCTTCACCCGGGCGCAGCTTGCGACGGTGCTTTACAGGCTCGCCGGAAAGCCTTCGGTGCGCGGCGAGGACGCCTTTTCCGACACGGAGAGCGGAAAATGGTATTCCGACGCGGTACTGTGGGCTTCCCAGAACGGTATAGTCGGCGGTTACGGCAACGGGCTGTTCGGCACGAACGATCCGACGACGCAGGAGCAGCTCGCCGTCATGCTGTGGCGCCGCGCGGGCTCGGTTGCTGTCAGCGGAGACGCTGACGCGGACGGAGCGAGCGAATGGGCCGCTGACGCCGTGCGCTGGGCGAAGACAGGAGGGCTCATAACGGATGCCGTTCCGTTCGAGCCGAAGCAGCCGGCGACGCGCGCTCAGGTGGCGGACATGGTCTGCCGCTTTATGCAGCTTGCCGGAAGCGCGTCTGCCGGCGCTTCCGCAACAGATACGCAGAAGACCGAAGACGGCGGAAAGGTGCTGGTGGCGTATTTCTCGTGCACCGGCAATACAGAAAAGATCGCGGGCTATATAGCCGAGAGCCTCGGCGCCGACACATACAGGATAACGCCGCAGACGCCGTATACCGACGCGGACCTGAACTACGGCGACAGCTCCACGCGGGCCACGAGGGAGCAGAACGATCCGTCCGCCCGTCCCGCGATATCCGGAAAAGTGGAGAACATGGAGGATTACAGCGTAATATTCCTGGGTTATCCTATATGGTGGGGACAGGCTCCGAAGATCATGTACACCTTTGTCGAGAGCTATGACCTCAGCGGCAAGACCATCGTTCCGTTCTGCACGTCAGGCAGCAGCGGCATCGGTTCCAGCGCGGACGGCCTCAGCCGCAGCGCGTCCGGCGCGGCGTGGCTGAGCGGAGCCCGATTCGGCGCAGGCGCGTCCAAAGCGCCCGTCGCGGAATGGGCCGGCGGTCTCGGCCTTGATACCGGAAAGGAGAAGAAAATGACGCTCAAGATCGGAGATACCGAAGTTCCCGTCATCTGGGAGGACAACGATTCCGTGGCGAAGCTCAGGGAGCTGCTGCCGCTGACGATCCGCATGTCCACGTACGGCGGCTTCGAGCAGGTCGGACCGATCGGACAGAGCATCGTCAGAAACGATAAACGGATCACGACCGGCAGCGGCGACATAGTCCTGTACTCCGGAGATCAGCTGGTTATCTTCTACGGCTCGAATACGTGGGAATACACCCGGCTCGGCCATATAGACCTTCCGCAGCAGGATATCGGCTCTCTCCTCGGCGGAGGAGCCGTTACCGTGACGCTTTCAGGAAACAGGTAAGCGCATGCAGAGCAAAAAACAATATCTGATATCGCTGTACAAGACGCGCAGCACGGTCGCTCTGGCGGCGGGCATACTCGTTTTCTGCCTTACGTCGGCGTGCGTCATATACGAGCTGCAGCACCAGGAAAACTGGGGCGAGCATATATTCCACTTCTTCACGTTCCTTTCGAATCTTCTGGCGGCGGTCGCGGCGATCCTCATGGTGCCGTACGCGGCGGAGGGGATCAGGAAGAAGCGCTTCGTGCTGCCGAACTGGATCGTGCTGCTGCAGTACTCCGGGGCCGTATGCGTCGCCATAACGATGATATCGACGTTCGCGATAGTTCTGCCGTTCCAGGGCATGACCGCGTTCAAGGGCACGAATTTCTGGCTCCACGTGGTATCGCCGCTGTGCACGATCGCGCTGTTTGGGTGCGTGGAGACCGGCGTCGCCCTCCCGAAAAGGAGCGTCGCGGCCGCGCAGATCCCGTACTGGATCTATATGGCGGTCTACTACTACAACGTCGTGATCCTCGGAAAGGAGCGCGGAGGCTGGAAGGACATCTATCAAATAGCCAGCGTATGGCCGGTCTGGGTCTCCGTCATCCTGATGCTCGCGATAGGCATGATCACTGCGGTCGTTCTGCGGCTCATCCACAACCGCCTCTGCGAAAAGAGCATACAGCGCATCACCAGGATATGGCGCGACGACATGGAGGACACGGAGCTCCTCATCGAGGCGTTCGGGCTCGGGCGGTACATGGGAAAGCACTGCGACGCGTCGGATCTGACGGTCCCGCTCGACATCTTCGGCGCGATGCGCGACAGGTACGGCATATCGGTCGAGGCGCTCACGAAAGCGTTCATAAGGGGCGCTCTGGACAGCATTGAGGGAAAGGGCTGACGCATGACTTTCGAGTATCTTTGGTACAGCCAGTATCAGGTCAGATCGATGCCGTACGACATAACGTTCGGAACGTTCTCCGCGGCGCACCTCGTATGGCTCGCGATATGCGCCGCGGTCATCGTCCTGTTCGTCCGCCTGTATATCAAGGGAGACGGCCGGAGGCGGGCCGATATGCGCCGCGTCACGGCGCTCTTCATGATCTTTTCCGAATTCTTCAAGATGAGCCTCATGGCGATCCAGGGCATACACCCCGAGGAATATCTGCCGATCGAGATCTGCAGCCTCGCGGAATATTTCATACTGATCGATTCGATGTGGCCGGACAACAAAGCGCTCAAGCAGATGCTGTCCTTCACGTTCCTGCCGGCCGCGGTCATGGCGCTGCTTTTCCCCGCGGCGGTACAGTTTCCGGCGGTCAATATCTATACGATACGGTTCTTCCTTTTCCACGCGGGCATAGCCGCCTACGTGATCGCCCGTTACGCGGCGGGAGAGATAAAGCCCCGGTATTACGGGCTCTGGATCTCGCTGGCGGTGACCCTTGCGGTCGCGATCGCCGTGCGCCGCTTCGACATCGCGTTCGGGTTCAATTTCATGTTCCTTATCGATCCCTTCGGAAATCCAATGCTCTCGCTGCTCTGGAACGCCGCGGGAGGAAAGGGCGGCGCGCCGTACATCGCTGTCCTGACCGCGTTCACCGGGTTCGTCATGCATATCGCGTATCTGGTGTACAGGGTCATCGGAAGGAAAAGACAGACCGCGCCGGACGCCGGCGCAGCCGCGCAAGAGCTCGGGAACATACTAAATTGACGATGAATAAACGCTCTATCCACATATTACCGATACTGCTGATACTGCTTTTCGCGGCGGCGCTCTGCGGCTGCGGAAGCTCAAAAAAAGCTTCCGCGCGGGATATAAGCGCGAAGCCGGATATGCCCCAGGCGGCTGTTCAGGAGCCGGAGCCGGAACCGGAGCCGGACCGCTACGAAGGCCTTCCGAGGCTCGAAGACGCCGCGGTCTCCGGCAGCTACGCGCTGTACATGGGCGATGAGCGGCTCGAAAAGGACCTCGTCTGCGTCGGGAACAGACCTTACGTCTTCGCGGACTACAGCGAAGCGCTCGGGGATCTCGCGTGGCCGCTCTACGAGGACGGCGGCGGCGTGTACATGTCCCTCGTCGATCTCGCCGCTCTCAACGGCCTCTGCGCCGAGTTCGTTCCGGAGGACGAGAGCGTGCGCCTTTATATCCTCGAAGAATACCC
>JAEEVI010000075.1 GCA_016287035.1 Bacillota bacterium | reverse complement strand
CTCTTTTCGGCGGCGTCGGCGTTCATGCAGTCCCTCCTGTGAAAGATTATTATATCATAAAATGAGCGAAAACATATTCGAAAGCCTCCACTACAACGCCATCGCGCCGTGGCTGAAAAACAGATTCTCGCAGAGGGTCGTCAAGCTGTCGCTCGACGGCGGGTTCACGTGCCCGAACAGGGACGGACGGTGCGGAACGGGAGGCTGCAGCTTCTGCCCGGAGGACGGCTCAGGGGCCTTCGCAGGAAGCGTCCCGGATCAGATGGAGCTGCTGAGGAGAAAGTGGCCCGACGCGGGGCTCTACATCGCTTATTTTCAGAACCACACGAACACATACGCGCCCGTGCCGAGGCTGAGGGAGCTCTGGGACGAAGCGCTGGCCGCTCCGGGAGTCGTCGGACTCGCCGCGGCGACCCGCCCCGACTGCCTCGGGGAAGACGTGCTCGACCTCATATCCGAATATTCGAAAAAGACTTTTCTCTGGATAGAGCTCGGCCTTCAGACGTCCAGCGACGCGACCGCGAGGGCCTTCAACAGGGGCTACGACAGCGAAGTGTTCGAAGCAGCCATGGACGAGCTCTCGAGGCGCGGCATACGGACAGTCGTCCACCTGATACTCGGCCTTCCCGGGGAGGACCGCGCGGCGATGCTCGAGAGCGCGCGCTTCGCGGCGTCAAAGCGTCCGTTCGGGATAAAGCTGCACATGCTGCACCTAATGAAGAACACCCGCATGGGGAGGGAATACGAAGCCTCGCCGTGGCCTCTTATGACACAAAAAGAGTATGTCGACACTGTCGTCGACATACTCGAAAGACTTCCTCAGGATATCACGATCCACCGCCTGACGGGTGACGCGCCTCAAAGCGAGCTGATCGCTCCGCAGTGGAGCAGGAACAAACACGCGGTCCTTAACGCTATCCAGCGGGAGTTCAAGGCGAGAGGATCGTTCCAGGGAATGAAAGGCGGCGCTTTCGCGCCGCCCCGCACAGATCAGTAATATCCGTCGAGCGTCGCGTATTTGCGGTCGACGAAAGGCAGTATCGCCGTAACGTCCGTGTCGAGCTTTTCGCCCGCGCCATTGCGCCAGACGAACAGATCGCCTGTGCAGCGCCTCGAGCTGTAGTCATAGATATACATGACGTCGCCGGCCGGAGTCATCGAGAAGGCGTGCACGTCTTCGGAGACGGTCTCCGCCTTTCCGTTCTTATAGACTCTGAGAGTCCCCTGCTCCTTGTCGTCGTTGTAGTCCGTGAAATAGGCGATCGTATCCGCGTCCTTGTCGCTTCTGATATCGTACAGCGAGACGTCGTAATCGACCGTCTGCCTGTCGATGTACATGTCTCCTCTGCCCTTTTCGTAATCGACGTCCTTAAAGTAGCGGAGGCTGCCGTTGTCCATGATCTCGACCATGTAGCACATCACGTCGGTATCGTACTGCGCGGGAGCCGCCGGAGCGCCGCTCTTCATGTCTATCGCGTACATGTCGCCGCAGTATTTGTCCTCGATGATATCCGTTACCATATAGATCGTGCTGCCGTCGGGCGCGATGTAGAACATGTCGTGCGGCTTCGAATCGAGCTCCGTTATGCTGCTGCCCTTTAAGGCGTACGCTTTGAGAGACTCGAACCTGACGTCGTATATCTTTGAATCCAGATCGTAGAGGTCGGTGATCTCGGAGAGCTTCGCGGGCTCGAACTTCTCCATGTCGTAGAGCTGTATAACGGCGACGTCGGCGTCTTCGGCGAATTCGCTGGAGTACGGAGAATACTTGTCGGTAACGAGCTGGCTGGCGCTGCCGTCGAACATGTACAGGGAGATCTCAGGCGTCATTGTCCAGTCCTTCAGCTCCGCGCGCAGAGCGTCGCGGTCGAGCTTTTGCTCGTACTCCTGCCAGGCCTCAAGATACGACTCGTATTCGGCCTCGTACTGACGGACCTCCTCCTGGTACTGTCCGTAAGCCGCGTCGTACTCCTCCTGAGTCGCGTAGTTCCAGAAATACGGATAATCCGGATAGTCGGGCTCCTCGGGATAGGTGAGCTTCGCGTCGGCGTCCTTCATGTCGTCCTTTACGTAATCCATCAGCGAAAGATCGCCGGAAGACTTGCTGTAATAGATGACGCCGGAGTCGCAGATCTTCTCGACGCTGTAAACGTCCGAAATGAGCTTTTCGGCCTGGCCGCCGGAAACGTATTTATAAAGGTCGTCGTCCTTCATGAACCACAGCGTCCTGCAGTCGTCGGACACCTTGCATATCCAGCCCACGCCGCTCGCGGCCCTGGTGCCGTTCTCGTAAAGATCGTCGTCGTACGTGACGCTGTACACGCAGGCTCCGTCGTCGCTGACCCAGAAGTCGTAGACGTCGTTCTTTATCTTGTTCTTTTCGCCCTTGGCTATATCGTACTGATAAAGAGTCCCTTCCTTTATGTACGTGACCAGCGTCGCGTCGTCGTTCACCGCGTAAACGTATATGTTCGAATCGATCTTTACGGGATCGGTGTTCTTCCCCGCAAGGGGACGGTAATAGAGCGTGATGCTGCTGTACATATCGGACGCGTCGTTCCTGTCGGGATAGAACAGGAGCTTTCCGTCCTTGCTCAGCTTAGTGTAGCTGCCGTATATGTTTCTGACGGCATATTCGATATCGGACGCGTCCTGATCGCCGGGATCGGTTATGAACTTCGGGGAGATCTCGCTCGCGCCGGTCTTGCCGAATTCCGTGTAGAACAGCGAGCCGTCCTTTACGTACATACCGAAGTTTTTGACGCTCTTAGCGGCCTGTCCCCTGCCCGCTATGATGGCGATCGCGGCAGCCGCGATTATCAGCACTATCAATGCGCCGATCACGACCCACTTCTTCGCGGAGCCCTTTTTGGCAGGCGCAGCCGCGGGCGCCGGTCCGGCCGTCTTCTCCTCCGCCGCGTTGGCGGCTTCGGCGGCCTCTTCAGAGGCCTGAGCGGCAGTCTCTCCGGCGGTCTCCGCTGCCTGTTCCGCGGTCTGTTCGACCGCCCCGGCTGCTTCCGCCCCGGCTGCTTCCGCCCCGGCGGCCCCGGCGGCTTCTTCCGCTATGTCCGCAGGCACCTTTTCCACTGCCTCGGCGGCGTCCAGCTTCGATCCGCATTTAGCGCAGAACTTGGCGCCGTCCCTGTTTTCAAAATTGCAATTGCCGCATACGGCCATGGTCATCCCTCACTTTCCGGGCAAACTTACAAAATGCTGCTTTAACTTTTTACAGTCCGGAAGAGCTTTACTGCTTCTTGCCGAAGATGCCGGAGAACAGGCTGAACAGCCCTCCGGACGTTTTCTTTACTCCGAACTGCTCCTTTATCTCGCCGAACGTTATTCCGGCCTTCGAAGCGTTGTCTGCGAGGACGGACACGACCTTCGAGAATATCTGCTGGAAGCGCTCGATGCTGGAAGCGTCGTATCTGCTCGACGTGTAGTCGAACGCGAACTGGAGCCCTGCTTCTCCGTCGAGCACCTGCATGTCGAGGATGTTCTCGGACGCCGCCATGTTCTGCCTGATATCGACGCCCTCGACGCTCATGCCGGCCATGCCGCCTATATCGCGGATGTCGCGCTGATAGAGCAGCGTCGCCATGGCGGTCTGCATGCTTCCCTGCGCGGCGTACATCTCGACGTACGGGTAGCAGCTGTGCTCTATGCCCTGGCGGACCTGCTCGTGGACGTCGGCGTACAGGTCGATGACGTTCGTGGAATCGTCGAGCACGATGCCTACGGGCAGCTCGCGGAACAGCAGGCCGACGGTGGTCATCAGCGTGACGTCCTCTCTGCCGTTGTATATCCAGGAGATCTTTACCTTGTTCGTTCCGTTGTAGAGCGCGATCGCGATCCCCGCCGCGGTTATGAAGAACTCGTTGCGGGAGATCCTGAAGCTCTTTTCCAAAGCGGCCAGCGCGTCCGGATTAACGTCCAGATCCAGGAACGCCTTTCCGATATCGTTCTCCCTCGTCTCGTGATCTATCTGCGGGCAGGTCGACCAGTCGGATCCGTCGTACTTCTCCTCGAAGTATCTGCGGCTCTCGTCGTAGAAATCCGTCTGGGCGGCATCCTCGCGGTTCTTGAGCATCAGGTAGTAGTAGTCCTGATCGAGCTCCATGCCCATGTACGCCTTGCCGACGTTGCCCATGAGCACCTTGAACGAAGTGCCGTCGAAGACCGTGTGGTGAACGTCGAAGAACACGTAGCCAGCCTTCTCTGTCTCGAATACCCTGCAGCGGTACAGCGGTCCGCCGATTATCTTGAACGGCTGGACGAGCGTGTCCTTGAGCGTCGCGAGCTCCCACTCGGAGACCTTCTCAACGTGGATCTCCTGACGCAGCTCTGGCGTGTATCTCTGTACTATATCGCCGTCGTCGTTGAAGGCGAACGTCGTCAGCAGCGCCGGATGGTTCTTTATCGTCGTCTGCAGCGCGGACGCGAGCTTTTCGATATCGAAGACTTCCTTGTCGAAGCGCAGCATCGTGAAGAGGTTGCACATGGTCGATCTGGGCGTGTACAGCTGATAGTCGACCATATATGTCTGCTCCGTCGTAAGCGGATGCTCGTACTTCATGGCGTTCGCGTTCTTCATCTCGGGCGATTCGCCGTCGGAGGACGCGTGCTTTTCCTCGTAGAGCTTCGCGATCTTTTCGGGGGTGCGGCCTCTGAATATCTCCGAGGCGTTCAGACCCGGCAGATCGCTCTCGACGATGACCTCGATCGAAGCGAGGGAATCGCCTCCGAGCTCGTAGAAATCGTCGTGGATGCCGACCTGCGCGAGCTTGAGGACCTTGGCGAACGCTGCGCAGAGTTTTTCCTCGGTCTCGTTCGTGGGGGCGGCGTATTCGCTCCTGAAATCGGAAGCGTCGGGCGCGGGAAGCGCCTTCCTGTCGAGCTTTCCGTTCGCCTTGAGCGGTATGCTGTCGACCTTGATGAAATACGCAGGGATCATGTAGTACGGCAGGCGCTTCTGCAGCTGCGAGCGCAGCTCGTCCGCGTCGAAGGAGACGTCCTCCTTGTAGTACGCGCACAGATACGCCTTTCCTCCGTCGTCGAAGCCCCTCGCGGCGGCCCAGTCTATGCCGAGGGCCTGCTTTACCGCGGCCTCTATCTCGGCCGGCTCGATGCGGTTGCCGTTGATCTTTATCATGTCGCCGGAGCGTCCGAGCAGGACGTAGTTGCCGTTCGCGTCGATCTTCGCGAGGTCTCCGGTGTGGTAATAGCCGTCGGACGCGAAAGCCTTCGCGGTCTCCTCGGGCAGATTGATGTACCCGCGCACGAAGGGATTCACGAAGCAGAGCTCGCCCATCTCTCCGGACGCCGCCTCGCTTCCCTCCTCGGTGAGGAGCACTATCTTGGTCTCGACCTCGGGCCTTCCGATCGGGCAGGTCTCGTAAGACTTGTCTATGCGGAACACGCCTACGGCGAAGCCGCTCTCGCTGGCGGCGTATATGTTGATGAGCTCAAGATTCGGGTTGAAGAGGTTGTTCGCGGGCTCGCTGCCGACGAACAGCATGCGCAGGAACGGTCCGGTCTGATTGCCGAGCATCCTGACGTAGGAAGGCGTGAGGAACGTTATCGAAATGCGCTTCTCGAGGAAGAACATCTTCAGAGCCATCGGGTTCTTGATGGTGGCGTACGAAACGATGTACATACGCCCTCCGCGGACGCTCAGAGCCTTGAGTATGACGATTATCGAAGCGACGAAATTGAGCGGCGCCAGGAGCGCGAGGCGGTCCTTGTCGTCGAACGGCGATTCGCCGTTGATCCTGATCGAGTCGATGGACCTTTGCAGATTTCCGTATTCGTGCAGGACGCCCTTCGGATTTCCGGTCGTTCCGGATGTATATATCGCGTACGCGGCGTCGTGGTCGTCGGTCTGCTCGTGTCCGGCCAGAGGCGCGGTGTTCATGACGTCTTCCCAGTTCGCGGCGGAAAGCTCGATCTTGCATCCGCAGTCCTGGCGGATATACGCGATCCTCTCGGGAGCGTACGTGTCCTCGACGAGCGCCCACGCGGCGCCGGCCTTCCACACGCCGACCATCGCGATCACGGGAAGGACGCCTCTGGGCAGATTGATGAGGACGAAATCCTCACGGCCTACTCCGTTCGCTTTGAGATAAGCATAAACTCTCCCCGTAAGATCGTCGAACTTCGAATACGTTATTCCCTTCGAGTTCGCGTCGTCATACAGAATCGGGGTATCCGGGTTCTCGGCAGTGAACCTTTCAAGCTGTTCTATTATCTGTGCCATGTCTGCTCCTGAAAGCTTTCCGCGCATCTTCAGCGCATCAACGATTATAGTTATAGTTTGATTATACTACATACGCCCGCCTTTCGGCGAGTTTTCCGTTCATTAGTTTTCGAAACGGTCCATAAGGATCTCCGCCGCCTGAGCCCGCGTCTTTCCCCTGAGAGAGTCCCCCAGAGAGACGATCTCGGGCGAGGACGGATCCAGTCCTGCCTTTTCCGCGCAGCGCGAAAGTATCACGCCGACGTGCTCGTCCAGTATGACGTCTTCGGGCCGGAAGTATCCGTCGGAAAAGCCCTTCATGAGACCGGCGGAGATGACGAACGCCACTGCGTCGTGATAATAAGGCTTTTCGACCGCGGGATACGAGCTGCCCTCAAACATGCCCAGATCGGGAACGTTCGCCGCGTTGAGAGAGTTGAGCCACGTGTTTCCGTTGGCCCGCTTTATGCCGAGGCTGTTGATGGATACGCTGCGGAGCCTCTGGCGCTTTCCGCTTCCGTACGGATCCATTATCGAGCTCGCCGAGCTGACGACGTAGTATTCGCCGCCGTACTTGCCGAGATATAGCATCTCGTGGCCGCTGAAGAACAGCACCGCTCCCGCGGGCAGGCTGTCGAGGACCAGTTCCTTCTCCTCCCGCGCAGTATCTTTAAGATCATACCTGAATACGGGCGACGCCGCCTGCCACGTCGTATTTCTCGGGATCTCCATCCCGAAGCATTTGTAGACGTCGCGCACGAAGCCGGAGCAATCCTGCGAATACAGCATCCCTCCCCAGCCGTACGCGTCTCCCAGGGCGCCGAAGGCGACGGAGAGGATGTTCTCTCTCGTAAGCTCGAGCGGACCGCGGCTGACGCCGAAGTGTTCGGGTATCAGCGCGGCCTCCTTGGAATAGCTCCCGTCCGCGTTCCTTACCGGCAGCCATACCGCGATATTGTGATAGACAGCCCTGTTCGCCACGAGCTTCGTCAGGTCTTCGGTCCCGCAGGCCTCCAGAGTCGTGCCCATCGTCAGCATCCTCATCGATACTGCGGGAACGTTGTTCGAAGCCTCGGTATATGCCTTCGGCGCGTATACTACGACAGACCGTTCGTCCGGGATATCCCAGGCTGAGAGCCATTCGTCCCGGCCGGAGCATATCGCCACGTCCTCCGCGGCGACCCATCCGCTGCAGCAGACGCTTCTGGCGCAGTAGTACTTTTCGTCGGCGGAAGCGCACAGCAGTATGAGCGGCTCGTTGACCCTCACTCCGGTGACGTGCTGATAGTCGAAATCGGGATCCGCGGGATCGTCGAGTATCGGCTCATCGGACGGGAAAGACCTGAGCGTCGTGCGAACGACAGCTACGGCGTACATGACCTCCTGACGGTTCGACGCTGCGGAGGACTGCGTGTTCGCGATCATCGGGCCGTAGAACTCCTCCCCGGCCTTGTTGCCGCGGACGTCGTACGTCCAGCCGGTATAGTACTTCGCGTCCGCCTCCGCGGATCTTTTGAGGCTGTCCCTGAGCGCCAGAGCGTCGATCGTCAGCGGATGAGCCTTAAGGTCGTTCATGTTCGCCGCGGGCTCGGAAGCGACGAGAGCGTTGAGCGCCTCAATCTGCTTCGCGTCGAGAAGGCGGCCGCGGAAGTCCGCCCCGCCCTTTTCCCAGAACGAGGCGTTCGTCATGGCTTCCGAAACGCCCGGAAGATACGCCGCCGACGCGGCGACAGGCGCGAGCGATATCGCCGCGCACAGCATGAATGCAATGATCCGTCTTTTCATGACCTCTCCTAAAAAACCCGGCCCAAAAGGGCCGGGTCGTTCTTATATCAACTTACATGAGCTTTCTGAACATGGCTTCGAAATCCGCGAGCTCCGCGTGGCGGGGATTGCCGGGAGCGCAGGCGTCCGCCGCGGCGGACTCGCACAGGAACGCGAGATCCTCTTCCCTGAGCTTCTCGAGCTTAGTCGGGATGCCTACGTCTACGGAAAGCTGACGGACAGCGTCGATCGCGGCCCTGCGGTATTCCGCCTGGCTCATCCCGTCGGTGCACACTCCGAAGGCTTCGGCGATAGCCTTGAACTTCTCGCCGGTGAACTCCTGGTTGAACTCCATAACGATCGGAAGCATCATCGCGCAGGCGACTCCGTGCGGCGTATCGTATACCGCGCCGAGCGTATGAGCCATGGAGTGGGCGATGCCGAGACCAACGTTGGAATACGCCATAGCCGTGACGTACTGCGCCAGAGCCATTCCCTCGCGCCCGTCCGGATCGTTCTCGACGGCCTTCCTGAGGTTCTTTGCGATGAGCTGTATCGCCTCGAGGTTGAGCACGTCGGAGAGCTCCCAGGCCGCGCCCGTGGTGTAGCCTTCGATGGCGTGGGTAAGAGCGTCCATACCGGTCGAAGCCGTGAGGCCCTTGGGCATGGTCGACATCATGTCGGGATCGACGACCGCGATGTCGGGGATGTCGTTGGGGTCGACGCAGACGAATTTACGCTTCTTCTCCACGTCGGTGATAACGTAGTTGATCGTGGACTCCGCGCCGGTTCCGCCGGTCGTGGGAACGGCGATGGTGAAGACGGTGCGGTTCTTCGTCGGGGCGACTCCCTCCAGGGAGCGCACGTCCGCGAATTCGGGATTGTTGACGATTATGCCGATGCCCTTGCCGGTATCCATTGAGGATCCGCCGCCGATAGTGATCATGCAGTCCGCGCCGCACGCCTTATACGCTGCGACGCCGTTCTTGACGTTCTCGATCGTGGGATTGGGCTTGATGTCCGAGAAGATCTCGAACTTGATGCCGGCCTTCTTCAGCAGGTCGGT
>JAEEVI010000074.1 GCA_016287035.1 Bacillota bacterium | reverse complement strand
TGATGACGGGTGGCAGGAGCACCTCGTCGCTCGCGCCGTGACACTCCCGGTAGCCCGCGCCGGAGACTCCGACGACGCCTTCGCGCAGTCGATGAGGCCCCTCGCACCGATCTTCGGAAACGAACAGAAGGCGGAAGACCTGATCGCGTATATCGGCGCGCAGCGCGAAGAGATAAGCTCCCGGACGGCTTCCGTAAACGACGCGGACAAGCCCGCGGTCTACATCTGCGGCCTCGGCAACTGGGGGACGACGAACCACCTCATGACTTCCCCGAACTATATCTCCTTCAGCGTGGCCAACGTGCGCAACGTGCTCACGGACCTCGAGAACAAGGGCGTGCAGCCGATAGAGGAGGAGAAGTTCGCGTCGGTGGGCGAGGACATGGACATCATGTTCATAGACGCCGCGGCGGTGAAGAACATAAAGCCGCTGTATAAGGAGGATCCGGCGATGTTCGACACCTGCAGGGCCTGGAGGAACGGAGAAGTCTACCTGCAGATGGCGTTCAACGCGTACTACACCAACTGCGAGACCGCGCTCATGAACACGTGGTTCATAGCCAAGACGGTCTATCCCGACCTGTTCGAGGACATAGACATGGCGGAGAAGACTAACGAGATAACGCAGGCGTTCTTCGGAAAGGATCTCGCGGAAGACATATTCGCCTGCCCGTCGAGCTTCGGAGGATATCAGAGGATAGATACCGGATCGTTCTTTAAATAGCGCGCGGATCGCGGAGAGATTCAGATGATAGACCGGAAAGAAGTAATAGAGTTCTTCGACTCGTGCGCTCCCGGCTGGGACGCCGCAAGCGAGCGAAACGACGAAGTGATAAACGCGATACTGGACAACGCCGGCGTCGGGCCCGGGAGCAGGGTCCTGGACGTGGCGTGCGGAACGGGCGTGCTCGTGCCGGATTATCTGGCGCGCGAAGCGGCATGCGTCAGGGGCGTCGACATCTCGCCGGAGATGATACGCATAGCTTCGTCGAAGTTCCCTCAGAAGAACGTCGGATTCGTCTGCGGCGACGCCATGGATATCGCGGAAGGCGGCTGGGACGCGATCGTCGTATACAACGCGTTCCCCCATTTTCCCGACCCGAAGGGACTCATAGCCCACCTCAGCGGACTTCTCGCCGCGGGCGGCATACTTACCGTCGCCCACGGCGCGAGCCGCGAAGAGATAGATTCGCACCACAGAGGCGCGGCGAGGCACGTGTCGAACGGACTCATGCCGGCGGAAGACCTCGCGGAGATGTTCTCGGAGCATCTGGACGTAACGGCCGTCATATCCGACGACCGGATGTATCAGGTGGCCGGAAGGAAGAAAAATCTTTAGAAAAGCGGCGCGGCATGATAAAATATATATGCGCGGATTGGATTGCGGCAGGCGCATTTGCGCGTGCCGCTTTGCTTTTTCCGAAAGAAAGGAAACATAAAATGCTTGGAAATTTCAGTTATCATAACCCGACGAAGCTCTATTTCGGCAAGGGCGCGGTATCGTACCTCGCGGAGGAGCTCCCGAAGTACGGAAAGAACGTTCAGCTCATATACGGAAGCGGATCGATAAAGAAGAACGGCATATACGACAGCGTCGTCGCGGCGCTCAAGGCTTGCGGCAAGAATATAGTCGAGGACGGCGGAGTCATGCCGAATCCGACGGTCGAAAAGCTGCGCGAGGGCGTCGATATCGCCAGAAGGAACGGCGTGGACCTGCTTCTGGCCGTAGGCGGCGGCTCGTGCTGCGACTACGCGAAGGCCGTCTCGGTCTCGGTGCACTGCGGCGAGGACCCGTGGGACAAGTACTATCTCAGGTTCGAGGAGCCGGAATGCGAGATCGTCCCCGTGGGCTGCGTGCTCACGATGGCCGGCACGGGCTCCGAGATGAACGGCGGGGCCGTCATAACGAACCACGCGCAGAAGCTCAAGATCGGTCACGTGTTCGGCGACGAGGTCATGCCGAAGTTCTCGATACTCGATCCGACGTACACCTTCTCGCTCCCGAAGCGCCAGATGGCGGCCGGCATATACGACATATTCAGCCACATCTGCGAGCAGTATTTCTCGGGCGAAGACGACAACACGAGCGACTACATAGCCGAGGCGCTCATGAAGTCCGTCATAAAGAGCTCTCTGGACGCCATGGAGGATCCGGAGAACTACGAGGCGAGGTCGAACATTATGTGGACCGCGACGTGGGCGCTCAACACGCTGATCGCGAAGGGCAAGACGACGGACTGGATGGTGCACATGCTCGGTCAGGCCGCCGGAGCCTATACGGACGCGACGCACGGCATGACGCTCGCAGCGGTGTCGCTGCCGTATTACAGATATATCTGCCCCTACGGGCTTCCAAAATTCGCGCGCTTCGCGAAGGAGGTCTGGGGCGTCTCAGGCGCCGGAAAGACGGACGCTCAGATCGCGGAGGAAGGCCTTCGCGCGATGGAGAACTGGATGCGGTCTCTGGGCCTTGCCATGAGCCTTTCCGAGCTCGGCGCGACGGTGGACATGGCTGAGGGCATCGCGGACGCGACGCTTATCCTCGACGGGGGTTACAAGGCGCTCACGCGCGATGAGATAGTTCAGATAATAAAGCAGAGCATGTAGCAGCGCTATACGGCGGGAGGCGGAAGCATGGAATTCCTCGGACACGACATCAAAAAACTCGGCTTCGGCCTCATGAGGCTGCCTAAGACCGATGGCGCGATCGACGTCGGGCAGACGAAGGCGATGGTCGACATGTTCATGGAGGCCGGGTTCACTTACTTCGATACTGCCTGGATCTACGATGGCTCGGAGGACGCTGTAAGGCAGGCGCTCGTCGAGCGGTACCCGCGCGGCAGCTACCTTCTGGCGACGAAGAACGCCGCCTGGGCGGGCTGCAGGACGAGAGAGGACGCGACCGCGCAGTTCGAGACGTCGCTCGCGCGCACCGGCGCGGGGTATTTCGACTTTTACCTGCTGCACAATCTCGGCGAGGACCGCACGAAGGTGTTCGACGAGTTCGGGCTCTGGGACTTCGTAAGGGAGATGAAGGAGAAAGGCCTGATACGCCATTACGGCTTTTCGTTCCATTCGGACGCGGAAGATCTTGAGGAGATCCTTACGGCTCATCCGGACGCCGAGTTCGTGCAGCTGCAGATAAACTCCGCGGACTGGGAGAACCCTGCCGTCCAGTCCCGCGCCTGTTACGAGATGGCGCGG
>JAEEVI010000073.1 GCA_016287035.1 Bacillota bacterium | reverse complement strand
CAGATCACAGAAAGGATGATATTTTGAGCCGATTAACCTTAAAAGAACAAGTCCTTCCGAAGATGGGCGTCATAGACGCTCTGGAAAGGCGAATGAGCGCACTCCCTCCCGGGATCTGCAGAGTTGACGTCACTCTTTCTTTCATAAAGATGTGCCACACCCAGACCTGCGGAAAGTGCACGCCCTGCAGGATTGGTCTCAAGCAGCTCCAGAACCTGCTCACGGACGTTCTCGAGAACAGAGGAACGCCGGAAACGCTCCAGATGATAAGATCGACCGCGGAGACGATCAGAGATTCCTCCGACTGCGCGATCGGAAGCGAATCCGCGAGATTCCTTCTCAAGCTGCTGGATCAGAATTACGAAGACTTCGAAGAACACGTAAATAAGCACAGCTGCATATACAACCTGAACCAGCCGGTGCCCTGCGTGTACCGATGTCCCGCAAAGGTCGACATCCCCGGCTATATCTCGCTCGTAAAGCATCAGCGCTACGACGACGCTGTAAAGGTCATCAGGAAGGACAACCCCTTCGTGACGGCCTGCGCGTTCGTGTGCGAGCATCCATGCGAGGAGCGCTGCCGCCGCACGATGATCGACGCTCCGATCAACGTCAGAGGCCTCAAGCTCTTCGCCGTCGACCACGCCGAGGACAACTACGTGCCCAAGCTCGCGGAGCCCACAGGCAAAAAGGTAGCCGTCATAGGCGGCGGCCCCGGCGGCCTCACCTGCGCCTACTATCTGTCGATAATGGGCCATTCCGTGACGGTCTTCGAGGAAAAGGCGAAGCTCGGCGGCATGCTGCGCTACGGCATCCCCGCGTACAGACTGCCCAGAGAGAGGCTCGATCACGAGATAGAGCACATCCTCTCGACAGGAATTAAAGTAAAGACCGGAGTAAAGGTCGGCAAAGACGTGACGCTCACGTCGCTGCAGCTTGAATACGACGCGGTGTTCATCGCGATCGGCGCCCACAGCGACAAGAAGCTCGGACTCGAGGGCGAGGACGCCCCGAACGTCATCCCGGCCGTAGACCTTCTCAGGAACATCGGCGACGACAACTATCCGGACTTCAAGGGAAAGAAGGTCGTGGTCATCGGCGGCGGCAACGTCGCTATGGACTGCGTAAGGACGTCCGTAAGGCTCGGAGCCGCGAAGGTCACCTGCGCTTACAGAAGACGCATGGCGGATATGACGGCTCTCGCCGAGGAAGTCCAGTCGGCCGTGGCCGAAGGCGTCGAGATGGTCATGCTCCGCGCGCCCGAAAAGATCGAGGTAAAGCGCGGCAAGGCCGTCGCCCTCTGGGTAAAGCCGCAGATCATCGGACAGATTGACCAGAGCGGAAGACCTTATCCGCGTCCCGCGGAGGCGGAATCCGAAAGGATCCCCGCGGACATCATAATCATGGCCGTAGGACAGAGCGTCAACTACAAGGGCTTCGACAGAGACGGCATCGAGATCCGCAGAGGCACCATAGCGGCCGACCTCGTCGGAGGCGTAGGAGTCTCCGAAGGGCTGTTCGCGGGCGGCGACTGCGTCACCGGTCCCGAGAGCGCCATCAAGGCGATCGCCGCGGGCAAGGTCGCGGCAGCGAACATCGACGAATATCTCGGCTTCAAACATATAATCTCGAGCGACATCGAGATCCCGACGCCGGCTCCCAGGAACGACGACCCGTGCGGCCGCATCCTGCTGCGCGAGCGCGACTGCCACGAGCGCAAGGACGATTTCGACAGAGTCGAGCTCGGCATGACGGAGGAAGAGATGCTGCAGGAATCCAACAGATGCCTGCGCTGCGATCACTACGGATTCGGAATTTTTAAAGGAGGTCGTTTCAGAGAATGGTAAAGGCAATAATAAACGGAACCGAAGTCTGCGTCGAAAACGGCACTACCATCCTGAACGCCGCCCTTTCCGCAGGAATAAAGATACCCACGCTCTGCTATCTCGAAAACATCAACGAGATCGGAGCCTGCCGCGTATGCATCGTCGAGATCGAGGGAATGCAGAAGCTCATCGCGTCCTGCAACACGATCCTCGAGGACGGAATGGTCATATACACGAACAGCCCCAAGGTCAGGAAGGCCCGCAAGAACATCGTGAGCCTCATCCTCTCGCAGCACGACTGCGAATGCGCCACCTGCGTAAGGAGCGGAAACTGCGCCCTGCAGGCTGTCGCGAACGACCTCGGCATACTGCAGATACCGTATAAGAAGGAGCTCAAGGAGCCTGAGTGGCCCAAGAGCTTCCCGATCATCCGCAACGCCTCCAAGTGCGTAAAATGCATGCGCTGCATACAGGTCTGCGACAAGATCCAGGGCATGCACATCTGGGACATCGAAGGCACCGGCGGATGGACGGACGTAGACGTATCCGGACACAGAAAGATAAAGGAATCCGAGTGCACGGTCTGCGGACAGTGCGTCACCCACTGCCCCGTCGGCGCTCTGCGCGAGCGCGACGACACGGCGAAGGTGTTCAAGGCGCTGTCGGATCCCGACACCGTCACGGTCGTTCAGGTCGCTCCCGCGGTCAGGACGGCGTGGGCCGAATACTGGGGCCTCGACGAAAAGACCGCCACGCCCGGAAGGCTCGTATCCGCGATAAAGCAGCTCGGCTTCGACTACGTGTTCGACACCGACTTCTCCGCCGACCTTACGGTAATGGAGGAAGCCAGCGAGTTCATCGAAAGGCTCAAGCACAAGGAGAACTACACGTTCCCGCTCTTCACGTCGTGCTGCCCGGGCTGGGTCAAGTTCATAAAGACGCAGTACCCCGACATGATCGGACAGCTCTCGACGGCAAAATCCCCGCAGCAGATGTTCGGCGCTGTCGCGAAGAGCTATTTCGCGCAGAAGGTCGGCATCGACCCGCACAAGATATTCTGCGTATCCGTGATGCCCTGCACAGCCAAGAAGGCTGAGATCGACCTTCCCGGCATGAACTCCGCGTGCGGCGATCCCGACGTCGACGTCGCGCTCACGACAAGAGAGCTCGTAAGGATGCTCCGCGCCGACAACGTAAAGGTCGAAGAGCTCCCCGAGGAAGACTTCTTCTCGCCCCTCGGCACAGCTTCGGGCGCGGGCGTCATATTCGGCGCCAGCGGCGGAGTCGCGGAAGCCGCTCTCAGAAGCGCTTACTATCTCATAACCGGAAAGAACCCCGATCCCGACGCGTTCAAATCGGTCCGCGGCATCCAGGGCTGGAAGGAAGCGACCTTCGAGATCGGCGATCTCAAGGTGAGGACGGCTGTGGCCAGCGGCCTCGGCAACGTAAGGAAGCTCATCGAAGCGCTCAGAAACGGCGAGGTCAGCTACGATTTCGTCGAGATGATGGCATGTCCCGGCGGCTGCGCGGGCGGCGGCGGTCAGCCGATAAAGCTGAACCACGAGGAAGCCAAGCAGCGCGGCGACATACTCTACATGCTCGACGCAGGCTCCAGGCTCCGCTTCTCCCACGAGAACCCGAACCTCAAGCAGATGTACAAGGAATTCTTCAAGCATCCGCTCAGCGAAAAGTCGCACGAACTGCTCCACATCGAACAGGAATAACGGCAGAAAGCCGGAAGTGCAGGCCCGAAAGGGTCTGCACTTTTTATTGAATTGTAAAACGGATATCAGAATGATAAAATACTTCTATCATGATCAAGAAGGAGGAACGTGCCATGCCGCGTCCAAAGGGTTCAAAGAACAAGAAGACTATTGCTCCCGTAGCCGGAGAAATAGAAGCAAGAATAGCCCAAATAACCGAAGAGATCGGCGCCCTGGGCGAACAGCT